>NZ_JBDNXE010000007.1:0-71597 GCF_047721585.1 Gluconacetobacter sp. | reverse complement strand
AAAAAGGGTTCCAAATCTATTGCCCCGCAGTTCCAAACCTCGCGGCCCGCTTCAGCGGCCCGATGACGAGCGGTATCTCTCGCTGTCCGACCTACATGCCGCGACCCTGGCGCGGGCGGATCGGGCCACGGCCCGCACGGTGGAAAGCCGTGCCATTCGCGTCGAGGCGTCCCGAGACAATGCCGAGCGCCTGACCCTGACCGTGCCGGGGCAGAATGACCCGATTGCACCCACGCACTGGTCGTTCGGCCAGATGTGCAGCCTGGTTGGTGCCCCGTCTTCCTATCTGCGTAATCTTCCTGCCCCGTTGGCGGCGATCAACCTGCAGCACGGGCTGCTGTCGCACCGCGCCGAACTGGTCAAGACGCTGGAGACCGAGGACGGGCGTGTGGAACTGCGCGCCGTGACCGGTCCGGATTATGGCCGCATCTGGGACCACGAACTGGTCGGCGCGGTGCGCAAGATCGCCGGCGATGGCACGGGCGATACCAATTGGAAGGTGCCGGGTGTGATCGACTGGGCCACCATGACCCATAATCCCTATGTGGACATCACCAAGGAAACCACGACGCTCTACGCATCGGATCGCGATGTGTTCCTGTTCCTCGTGGACGATACGCACCCGATCGAGGCTGGCCGCCTGCCCAATGGCGACCCCGATCTCTATTTTCGGGGTTTCTACGCCTGGAATTCGGAAGTCGGCAGCAAGAGCCTCGGCATCGCCTCCTTCTACCTGCGCGGAGTATGCCAGAACCGCATGTTGTGGGGCGTGGAAAATTTCGAACAGATCACGATCCGGCATAGCAAGTTCGCCGCCTCGCGTTTCGTGCATCAGGCGACACCAGCCCTGCGGAATTTCGCCACGGCCAGCCCGGCCTCGTTTGTCTCCGGCATCCAGGCGTCACGCCGGGCGCTGGTGGCGAAGAATGACGAGGATCGGGAAAGTTTCCTGCGTCGTCGCGGGTTCTCGAAGCCGGAAACCGCGAAGATCATCGAAACCGTGCTGCATGAGGAAGGGCGCAAGCCCGAGAGCGTGTTTGATTTCGTGCAGGGGATCACGGCGCTGGCCCGCACCAGGGCCAACCAGGATACGCGGCTCGATCTGGAGGAGAAGGCCCGCAGGCTGATGGAGCGTGCTTCCTGAAAGCCGATTTTCTGTCTTTCTGCCAATGCGTCTTTACGAGCCCGGCCACTGCGCCGGGCTTTTTCGTTTCGGGAGTTCTTCCGATGGCCGATTTCTTCACGCATTTTTCCTGTGTGCTCGATGTGGGCACGGTGGACAATGCCGCCAAGGCGCTCGACCTCTACAATGAATTCATGGACGAACTGGCGGCGGAAGATCCGCCCTCTGACGGTTTTGTCCTGTCGATCGTGCCTGAATATGGCGGCACGAAGCTCTGGATGCACGATGAGACGACCGGCGATCCGCAGCAGGTGGTGGAATTCGTGCTGCGCTGCGCACGGGCCTTCCGGCTGCGGGGTCGATGGGGGTTCCAGTGGGCCAATACGGCGTCCCGTCCCCGGATTGGCGCCTTCAGCGGTGGCGCGCATCTGCTTGACCTTGGCCGGCGCAGGACGATTTCATGGATGACCACCGATCGCTGGCTGGCGATTGCCCTGGACGGAGGCAATCCCGACACAGGAGGGTACGGCGATGACCTTGCATGACGCGGGCGATCTCGCGCGTCGTCTGGCGGAGAACGCGGAGGCGGTGTGCCGGCGGTATCTGTCCGCCGGTCGCCGTCACGGCAATTACTGGCTGGTCGGCGACGTGCGCAACACCCCCGGCCGGTCGCTGTTTGTCCGGCTGCACGACACCGCCAACGGCAGGGCAGGAAAATGGACCGACGCACAGTCGGGCGAGCATGGCGACCTGCTCGACCTGATCCGCGAGAGCCTCGGCCTGGTGGATTTCCGCGACGTGGCCGACGAGGCGCGTGCCTTCCTCAGCCTGCCGCGTCCTGATCCGGTGCTTCTGTCGCGGGATCGGCCTGCCCGTGAGCGTGGCGCTGTCAGTTCCTCGGAAGCTGCACGTCGGCTCTGGACCATGTCCGGGCCGATCGCGGGTACATCCGTAGAAGCGTATCTCCGTAGACGCGACATTACGCTTTTGCACGGAACCGAAGCCCTGCGCTTCCATCCGCGCTGCTATTATCGCCCGGACGAGCACACTTCGACCGAGACCTGGCCAGCGATGATCGCCGCCGTCACCGACCTCGATGGCACCCTGACCGGTGTGCATCGCACCTGGCTGGCGGCAGAGGGTCGTGGCAAAGCCCCGGTCGATCATCCGCGTCGTGCCCTGGGCGGGCTGCTCGGCCACGCCGTGCGTTTCGGGGTGGCATCCGACGTGCTCGCTGCCGGGGAAGGCATCGAGACGGTGCTGTCGCTGCGGCAGGTTCTGCCCGATCTGCCGCTGGCCGCCTGCCTGTCCTCAGCACATCTCGCGTCCCTGATCTTTCCACCGCTGCTGCGCCGGCTCTACGTTCTGCGTGATGACGACCCGGCCGGGGATCAGGCGCTGGCGACGTTGCACGCCCGCGCGGATGACGCCGGGATCGAGTTGATCGGCCTGTCGCCACGGCTGGGCGATTTCAACGACGATCTCCGTGCCCTCGGACGCGGCGCGTTGCGGGCGATCCTGCATCCGCAACTCGCGCCATCGGACGTGGCACGGTTTCTGGAGGCCGCCGCCACCTGAGCGGGCCGGAAAGAAGGGCGGGCGGTTTCCGTCTTCTGTCGGCGGTCCTGTCCTGCCTCCCGTCCGGCAGGCCCGCGCCCCGGCCTTTCTGGAGGGAAGCGGGCGTCAGCCGGGCCGGGCCTTCAATGGCGGGAGCCGGCTATTTTCCGTCGCGCCCCTTTGGGGCGCTTTACATCGCGAAGCAAAATAGCCGGCCCCTACCATCCTTCGCTGTGCTGCGGCCGCGCGCCAGCGCGCGGTTCCGGCCCGTCCCTGGTCTGCCGCTACCCGCCCCCGGAAAGGCCGCGAAGGGCGCGGCCGGAGACCTGGGAGGACCGCATCATGACCCGCACCGATGATTTTGAACCGCCGCACGCTGCTTCATCCACCGCCCATGTGCTGGCCGAACTCCAGATGTATGGCTACCGTCCCTTCGAGGCCGAGCCGGACCCCAGGCCGCTACCCGAAGCGCATAGCATCGGGGGCGCGGTCGCCGACATCTTCGACGCCATCGCCGCGACCCTGACCGACACGCGGCTGGAACCCGATCTCGAGGCGCTGCTCTGGTCCACCGTGAACATCTTCCACCGCATGGTTGGCCAGGTCGAACGCGAGCTTGACCGTAACGAGCAGGCGCAGAAACGCAGCCAGCAGGAACAGGATGGCAGCGAGATCCGCTCGGTGGAACTGGAGCGGTTGATCGGCGAAGGACTGACCCTGATTGAGCGTCGCAACGCCTATGAAATCTTTCGCGACGAGGCGCAGGAGCAATTCGAACGCCTGACCCTGAGCGCATGGCGGCCGAAGACCGGCTCGCTGGTCTCACGCCGCACCATGACGGCCTCCATGATCGATAGCCGCGACTTCCTCAACGCCCGTCGTAAGGCTGAGGGCGAATTGCTGGTGCCGCCCGGTCCCAAGGTGGTCGTCACTGGCGGCCTGGATTTCGACGACCATATCCTGATTTGGGACCGGCTG
The DNA here is from genome assembly GCF_047721585.1 of Gluconacetobacter sp. Lineage (NCBI taxonomy): Bacteria > Pseudomonadati > Pseudomonadota > Alphaproteobacteria > Acetobacterales > Acetobacteraceae > Gluconacetobacter > Gluconacetobacter sp. The sequence continues at coordinate 67,939 of NZ_JBDNXE010000007.1, read as the reverse complement.
GACAAGGTCCGTGCCAAGCATCCCGACATGGTGCTGCTGCACGGCGGCTCGCCCAGGGGCGCGGAGTTCGTCGCGTCTCGCTGGGCCGACCACCGCGAGATCGTGCAGATCGCCTTCAAGCCGGACTGGACGAAGCATGCCAAGGCAGCGCCCTTCCGTCGCAACGATGCCATGCTCGATACCCTGCCGATCGGCGTCATCGTCTTCCCCGGCACGGGCATTCAGGAGAATCTGGCCGACAAAGCGAAGCGCCTCGGTATCCCAGTCCTGCGGTTCGGAGGCGGCGCATAAGCGCCGTCTTCAGTCCGGATCGCCCGTGACCGCGATCCGCGCTGAACGGGCATAAAAGGCCAGTTCAGTATCGCCGGGCACCAGAAGATCGAGCAGGCCCTTCATGTCCTGCATGTCCGAATAGGACTGAAATGGCCCCGGTTGCCGCTCGATCGCCAGCACTGCAATGGCGAGCGCCTTCTTGACCAGATGCAGTTCGCGTCCCGTGATTTCCGCCATGACGTTTTCTCCGTGCGAGGAGATAACGATGCACGTCTGCATGCCGGACGCCAGTATGATTCTCGTTCCGTCGACATATCGTTTTCGCTATGATGCGACCGCGCCGTGGTGGTGGTGGCAGGCGCGACCGTCAGATCATGTCATCTTCACGGGAGCCGCCACCATGGTGATCTTCGCACCGTTCCTGATCGTCGCCGGCATCGGTTTTTTCTGCTGGCTCATGTTCACGCTCGCGGTCTTCGCCTTGCCGTTTGCCGGCGGTCTGTATGCCGGGCTCTGGGCACTTCATACCGGTGCCGGCGTGATCGGCGCCCTGATCGTCGGCGTCATGGCGGGCATTGCAACTTTCATGGTCGGCCAGATCGCACTCGCCTGCGCACCATGGCTCTGGCTGCGAGGGCTGATCGTCCTGCTCTACACCGTGCCCGCCATCATTGCCGGTTATAGCGCCACCCACGGCCTCGCCCAGATGATGATGCCGTCCGCCGTCTGGCAGCTCTTCTTTTCGGTGATCGGCGCCATCGCGGTCGGCATCACCGCGTTCGTCCGCTTTACCGGCATGGCCCCGCCCGAACCGGCCGGCGGAAGCATCGCGCGGGTCTGACGGCCTGCGCGGCAACCGGAGGCAGGCCTGGATCAGGCACTTCGTGGAGATGCGCGTCCTTTCGTCATGAGAAAGGCGGGGTGTGGCGATAAAGCCTGGCGCATCGTGCATCCGTCCCTGATGGTCCCTCTTGCGGGGCTGCCGGCTCAGGACCGTTTTCCTGTTCTGCGCGCGTTGACGAAAACAGTGGCCAACGCGGTGTGCCCGCAGGGCACGCGCCCACGAGAACGGGTCATGGTCACGGCCGGAACGGCCAGGTGACGATGCCTGGCTTTTTCCCTGCCGGATCCTGCACGTCGAGGGGGCATCATGTCCTCCGTGATGTGCGCTCTGTCGGGCCGCGCACGCATACGGCCTCTGAAAATGGCTGATCTAGCCGGAGGGCGGCTTCGCCTCGATCGGCTGTGGCGCAACAGCGGGCCATAATTTTCTTCCCCTGACGGCTGCGCCGTCATTCCTCGCGAAACAAGAAAATTCCGTCCCGCCGTCCTCCGCTGCGCTTCGGTCCCTACGGGATGCGCCGCCGCTCGCCTCCGTCTGTCCGATCGCCATCGAGGCCGCAATGGTGCGGGCTCGATAACAGAGATCACGGAGCAGTATCATGGCCACCATCGGCACCTTCAGGAAGACCGGCAACGAATATGTCGGCGAAATCGTCACCCTCTCGGTTCAGGTCCGCAATGTCCGTATCGTTCCCGACACCGGACGCCAGAGCGAGAACGCCCCCAGCCACAGGGTGTTCGTCAACAGGGCCGAGATCGGGGCGGCCTGGTCCAAGCAGTCCAACGAGGGACGCAGCTATCTGGGCCTCAAGCTGGATGATCCGAGCTTCAACGCCCCGATCTTCGCCAATCTCTTCAACGACGAGGACGGCGAGACCTACAGCCTGATCTGGTCCCGCCCCAACGGTCGCCGCAACGGCGACTGAAGGCTCCTGCGATCCCCGCCCGGCCGGTCCGGGCGGGGCCTTCGTGGTGGCGGCCGGAACGGAAGGGTGGGCGTGGCTTATCGTCCGCGATCCGATTCGCCTGTCTTCGGGTGGGTAGGGGGAACAGAGCTTCCCTCAGTCTTCCCATTGTACCATGCCCGGCGTGAACTGCCTCAAGGACGCGCGGTCCCCCCAATTTTGCCCGGCGCACCCTACGGGCACACCAGACAAAATCGGCTCCCCCGCGCGCCGCTGGCGCGGTCGCCTGCGGCGATCCCTGACCCGGCTCCCGCGTGCATGAGCCGTCCGTCCTGTCTTCGAGAAACGAAAGGAGCAGGACGATGACCACGCTACACGACCACATCCAGATGCTGCGCGCCGAACTCACCAGCTACGCACTCAGCCGCCGCGAGCGGGCACAGATCGAGCGCGAACTGAAGCGGGCATGCGCGCAATTCGCGGCGGACCGCTACGATGAGACACCCCCCGCATAGAGCGGGGGGCTTTTCGTATGGTCGCCCGTACCTTCGGACATCCAGACGCCGATTCCGCTTGGCCATCATCCTGAAAGAACGTTGTTGAATCTCTCTAACGCGACTATTATAGTCGTATTTCTGGTGTGCATGCCCCGCGTGTCGGATGTGATCATGGATGATCACTGGCCGACAGGTAAGGGCGGCACGGGCACTCCTGAACTGGACACAGGAGATGCTCGCTGAAAAAGCCCTCGTAGCACTGACCGCGCTCAAGCGCCTCGAATCCGAACGCGGTCTCGGCGTCCATGAGGGCACGACCGACCAGGTCCGTCGCGCGCTTGAGGCGGCGGGCATCCTGTTTATCGAGTCCGGACAAGGGCGCGGCGTCATGTTTCTTAACGAGACTTCCGGTAATGAAACGCGGCAGGCTAGGGTGCGTCGCGTTCGTTCTCCGACCTGATCGGCCCCATCATGCAGAAGCCCCCGCTCGACCTGCCCGTTGCCGACAGCGCTCCGGAAGCGTCCTGTCTCACCGGCTACGACGAACAGCACCTCATCACCTATCTGCGTCTGCTGGACGCCGAGGCCGACGGTGCGGACTGGCGCGAGGTCGCCCGGATCGTGCTCCACCGCGACCCGGCGGCCGATCCCGATGGTGTCCACCGCTGCTGGCACAGCCATCTGGCTCGGGCGCACTGGATGACCAAGCATGGCTACCAGCATCTGCTGCGTGGCGGCGCCCCCCACTGATACCCTGAATCGTTGCGTAATCCGCAAGACCTGTTGCATTGCCGGGGCGTAGCGGGCAGCGGGATGGTCTGGCATACTCTCGCGAGCAAGTGCTTGCCCAGTTCCCACCCGTTACGCATCGGAGACGACGCCATGAGCCGCGCCACCTGGCGGTCGGCGGGCGCGTACGAGGGCCTGCGGTCGCTCGACGCCCCTGCCTTTGCCTTGCAGTTTGTCAGTCGCAATCGTGATTTCATGCGCGAGCGGGCGACGCTTCAGCGCGCGTTGCGCCGAGGTGCCCTGATGCAGCCGGATGCCGAGGCGTTCGCCCGGCGCTGGGGGTTGCGATTTCGAAAGTGTCCGCACTGCGCTGAACCCGCGTACTGCCTTGTGGAGTGCTGCGGTGCTGCCGGGCGTGATTGCGTTGATGGAAGCGCCGACCGGTCTGGCTGACCCGGATCACCCGCCGTTCACCTCCGTTTTTATCGGATTGCCGGCGGGCCAGGTTGGTGAACTCCTGCTTGAGCGCCCCGGCGTCGTTCTGCGCCTGCATCTGGTGACGTCGGAGATCGAAGCCCTCTCTGTCGTCCTGCCGCTCGACGCCCTGTTCGAGGTGCGCGTCCAGGCCGCGTTGCGGCTCTGGCGCGCGTTGATGGGCCGGCGCTCCGGACCCGATCCCGCGACCTTGTCGCCAGATCGGGTCACTCGGCTGATCCTGGCGCTCCGTACGCTCGATGGGTTGGACGCCAGGGCGACGCAGCATGAGATCGCGTTCGTCCTTTTCGGTCAGAAGGTTTCCTCACGGGACTGGCTCTCGCACGATCTGCATTTCCGCATGAAACGGCTGGTGCGTTTCGCGCGCGTGCTGACAGAAGGAGGATACCGGCGCCTGCTGCTCCATCCGTTCCGGGGACGATAGCGAGAGGGGGCTATTGCCGTGATGGGTCTTCCGGGGTCGCCCTGGCAACAATGGTCAGCGTGCCGTCAGGCAACGGGTTCTGCAAGAGCAGCGCATCGTCGATCGGCGCCGTCATCCAGCGGTCGATCTCCTCCCCGGTGGCCAGGACCACCGGCATGGCCTCGGGATGAATGGCTCCGACTTCGTGGTTCGGCTTTGTCGTAAGAAAGCCGAACAGGTCGTCCGTCGTCTCTCCGTCCTTCGCCTTGCGCACGGACGTCCACCGGCACCAGATGCCGGCAAAGAAAGCGAGCGGACGCGTCTCACCGAACGCGAACCAGGCCGGCGGCCGGGAACCGTCCGGCTGCGGTTCGGGCTCGGCGAAGCTGGTAAAGGGCACGACGCAGCGATGCGCGACATCGAGCCACGGCCGCCAATGCGGCGACTGCGGATTGCGGATGTTGGTCACGCCCCGATCGACCGTCTTACCGGCGAGATAGCGGGGCGGCGTCGGCATCCCCCAGCGCGCCATCATCAGTTCGCGCCCGTCCACCGAATTGCGAACGATCGGCGCCATCATGTTGGGATAGATGCCAGGTAACGGCGGGAGATTGCCGGTGCGGTCGACCATGACCTTTGCGAGGTCGCGGATCGCCTGCTGGTTGGTGGTCATCGAAAACAGATTGCACACGGATCGCTTTCTCTTCCCTCGTCTCGCACGCGATGGCTATGCCCGCGAAGTCCAGCCGACGAAGCTCAGCCAAAGGCCTAACAGCAGTACGATCGCGGCGGCGATCAGCAACAGCGGGGGCGTTTCCACGATCGCGGCCGTCATGGCGGCGCCGAGGCTCGGCACAACCATGAGTGCAGCACCCTTGAGCGTGATGACAATGCCGATCAGAGAAATTGCAATCGCACTCGGGCTCTCCCACCGAAGATGGAGTGCGACGATGGCGAGGCCCGCCATCAGGGTGAACGCGCCGGTGGCCAGCACCAGTGGGCCGTTCTGCATGAAGACCGGCAGCAGCATGGGCAATGTGCCCAGGCGGGCGAACAACGCGACAGCGAGAACGACGAGATAGGGCCCGATGATACGGGCCAGGGTTTGCGTCCGAACCGCGGGAAGATCGTCGGGCATCGGTATCTCCATACATGCGGCAATGGGAGGAACGCATGGAGCGAAGGCAAGGAACACATTATTTTTCGCGAAGTTGCGCCATCCTGACCTGCCCCTGGTGGTCGGGGACTCGGGCGGACGGCGGATCCCGGCTCTGGCGCCGTGCATGACGGCCTGGCTTTGCGCCGCGTTCAAGCCGTCGAGAGGGGGGTGCTCTCAGCGCTGCGGACGTAACTCCCTGTCCTGCAATGGAATCACGATGTCGCCGCCACGATGTCGATCCCGGCCTCTCCGCCTGGGGCGCCACCTGCACGTGCGATGCGGCGTTGACTCTTGGATAGAGTAAGGAACAGATAGGGAACAAACGACCCCGACCGCCGGTTGGGAACCCATCCTGGAAACCGATCGACCATGTCTGCGCCCCTATTCCGTCCCCCGCTGGAGGCGTTGCGGGACCAGATCCGCCGCCTCGAAGGATCGGCCACCCGCCGACGGGCCGTGCTGCCCTTTGGCATCCCTGACATCGATCGCCGCCTGCCGGGTAGCGGCCTGGCGCTCGGCGCCTTGCACGAAGTGGCAGGTGGCGGGAACGATGCCCTCAACAGCGCGGCCGCCGGGCAGTTTGCCGCCGGCATCGCCGCGCGCACCAAGGGCAAGGTGCTGTGGATCGTCACCCGCCAGGATCTGTTCGCCCCAGCCCTGAAACAGGTCGGACTGGACGGGAGCCGGGTGATCTATGTCGAGGCTGGCGTGGACCAGGATGTCCTGGCCTGCTTCGAGGAGGGGCTGCGGCGTGGCGGTCTGGGTGCCGTCGTGGCCGAAGTCGCGCGCCTGTCGATGACCGCCTCCCGCCGGCTGCAACTGGCGGCCGAGACGTCCGGCGCGCTGGGGATCGCCGTCCGCCGCTGGCGCCGGCAGACCGAGGCGGCTGATTTCGGCCAGCCGACCGCCAGTGTCACGCGCTGGCGGATTTCGGTCCTGCCGTCCGAATCCCTGCCGGTGCCCGGCGTCGGACGGGCGCGCTGGCTGCTGGAACTAATTCGGGCGCGGGCGGGAGAATCCGCCGATTTCGAAGTGGAGGCTTGCGATGGCAAGGGTCGTCTCTCTCTTCCTGCCGCTGTGGCCGACGGATCGGATCAGGAAAAGGCTGGGCGCCGACGCACCCGCGCCTGAAGCGCCGCTGGCGCTGGTCGGGCGCGAGGGACGACGTCGTGTCGTGCTTTCGGTCGACCTCGCCGCCCGCAAGGCGGGCGTACGCCCTGGCACACCGGTCGCCAAGGCGCAGGCACTTTATCCCGATCTGATCATCATGGATGCCGACCTGGAGGGCGACCGGACCGGCTTGGAGAAACTGGCGCTGTGGTTCCAGCAGCGGATCGCCCCCCTGGTGGCGGTGGACGTGCCCGACGGTCTGGTGCTGGATACGACCGGCGCCGATCATCTGCATGGCGGCGAGCCGGCCATGCTGGCGGAAATGGTGCGGCGGCTGCGAGACGCCGGCATCACCGCCAAGGCTGTGGTCGCCGACACGCTGGGCGCGGCCCATGCGCTGGCGCGCTATGGCCGCGCGCGCACTCTGGTAGTGCCGGCCGGGGAGACGGCCGCCGCGATCGCGGGCCTGCCGATCGAGGCCCTGCGCCTGCCGGACAATATGATCGAGGGCCTGCGGGCGCTGGGCGTCGCGACCATCGCTCCGCTCGCCGCGATGCCGCGCGCGCCGCTGGCGCTCCGCTTCGGGCCGGACGTCGCCCGCCGGCTGGACCAGGCCTATGGTCGCATCAGTGAGGCCATCCTGCCGGTCCGGCCGGTTGACCCGGTCATGGTCAGCCGGAATTTTGCCGAGCCGATCGGGGCCGCCGAGACGATTGCCCGCTATATCGGCAAGCTGGTTCCGCCGCTCTGTCAGGGACTGGAAGAACGCGGGCAGGGAGCCCGGCGTCTCGACCTGGTGCTGCACCGCGTCGACAGCCGCACCGAGGCGATCCGCATCGCCACCGCGATGCCGGTGCGCGACGCCAAGCGCCTGGTCAGGCTGCTGTGCGAGAAGATCGAAACCATCGATCCCGGTTTCGGCATCGAGCGTATGGTCCTGACCGCCACACTGGCCGAGCCGATCGCGCCGCGCCAGAAAATCTCCTCGCTGATCGCGGAGGAGGAACCGGATGTCTCGGATCTGATCGACACCCTGGCCAATCGTGTGGGCCATCATTCCCTGTATCGCTTCGCTCCGGTGGAGAGCGATGTGCCGGAGCGGTCCTTCTGTCGAGTGCCGGCGCTGGCGCCGGACGACCAGAAGGATTGGCCGGAGCACTGGCCACGTCCGACACGCCTGCTGGCGCGGCCGGAGCCGGTGCAGGCCATGGCGGAACTGCCGGACCAGCCGCCGCTGTTCTTTATCTGGCGTGGAGTGCGGCGGAAGGTGAAATGCGCCGACGGTCCGGAGCGGGTGTTCGGCGAATGGTGGCGGGGGGATGCCGAGCTGACCACGGTGCGCGATTATTTCCGTCTGGAGGACACATCCGGCGAGCGGTTCTGGGTCTATCGCTCGGGTGACGGCGAGCATGGTGAGACTGGCTCGCAAGGCTGGTTTCTGCATGGGATCTTCGGATGACCCGCTACGCCGAATTGCAGGTGACGAGCTATTTCTCGTTTCTGCGCGGGGCGTCATCGCCGCTCGAACTGTTCGAGCAGGCGAAGGCGCTCGGTATCGCGGCGCTGGGTGTCGCCGACCGCAATTCCATGGCCGGCATGGTGCAGGCCCATGTCGCGGCGAAGGCCACCGGCGTCCGGCTGGTCGTCGGCTGTCGCCTAGACCTCGCCGATTTCCGGCCGGTGCTGGTCTATCCGACCGACCGCGCAGCCTACGGCCGCCTGTGCCGGCTGCTCAGCCTGGGCAAGAGCCGTGCCGGCAAGGCCAGATGCCATCTGCTATGGGAAGACCTAGTGGCCTGGGGCGACGGGTTGCTCGCCATCCTGGTCCCCGACGTCGCGGACGAGGCCTGCGCCCTGCATCTGCGCAAGCTGAAGGATGCGTTCCATGACCGCGCCTACATGGCGCTGACCCTGCTGCGCCGGCCCAACGACCAGATGCGGCTCTACGAGTTGGCGAATCTTGCCCATCGGGCACGCGTGCCCACCGTTGTGACCAACGATGTGCTGTTCCACACCCATGACCGGCGCATCCTGCAGGATGTCGTGACCTGCATCCGGCACAACACCACCATCGATGAGGCGGGTTTCGCGCGTGAGCGCCACGCCGATCGCTATCTCAAGCCACCCCAGGAAATGGCGCGCCTGTTCGGCCGCTATCCCGAGGCGGTCGACCGCACGATCGCGATCATGGAGCGCTGTCGCTTCAGCCTCGATGATCTCGCCTATCAATATCCCGATGAAGTTTCTGTGCCGGGCCAGACGCCGCAGCAGGCCCTCGAAGTGCTGACCTGGGAAGGGGCACGGACGTTCTATCCCGAAGGGATTCCCGACGAGGTAACGGCCAGCCTCAATCACGAACTCGCCCTGATCGGGCGTATGAATTACGCACCGTATTTCCTGACTGTGAACAGCATCGTCCGCTATGCGCGCAGCCAGGACATTCTCTGTCAGGGGCGTGGCTCGGCGGCCAATAGCGCGGTCTGCTACGTGCTGGGCATCACCGCCATCGATCCGGCGCGCAATTCGCTGCTGTTCGAACGCTTTGTCAGCGAGGAGCGCGGCGAACCGCCGGATATCGACGTCGATTTCGAACATGCGCGGCGCGAGCGGGTGATTCAATGGGTCTATGGGCATTATGGCCGTGAGCGCGCCGCCCTGACCGCGGTGGTGATCCGCTATCGCGCCAAGGGCGCGTTGAGGGATGTGGGTAAAGTGATGGGCCTGCCGGAGGATCTGATCGGCACCTTGTCCGGTCAGATCTGGGGCTGGTCGAAAAATGCCGATCCGGAGCAGTTCAGGGATACCGGTATCGACCTGTCCGACCGGCGCATCCGGCTGACGCTGGATCTGGCGTGCTGCCTGATTGGTGTCCCGCGCCACCTCTCGCAGCATCCGGGGGGCTTCGTGCTGACCCGTGACCGGCTCGACGAGCTGGTGCCGATCGAGCCCGCCGCGATGGACGATCGTCAGATCATCGAATGGGACAAGGACGATATCGACGTCCTGAAATTCATGAAGGTCGATATCCTGGCACTGGGGATGCTCACCTGCATGAAGAAGGGGCTGGACCTGCTGGCCGAGCACAAGGATCAGTCCTTCGCGCTCGCCACCATCCCGGCCGAGGATCCGCTGACGTATGCCATGATCAGGAAGGCGGACACCATCGGCGTCTTCCAGATCGAATCCCGCGCGCAGATGTCGATGCTGCCGCGCCTGAAGCCGCGCGTGTTCTACGATCTGGTGATCGAGGTCGCCATCGTCCGCCCCGGCCCGATTCAGGGGGATATGGTCCATCCCTATCTGCGCCGGCGTGAGGGCATCGAGCCGGAAGAGTATCCCACCCCGGAACTGGAAAAGGTTCTGAAAAAGACATTGGGCATCCCGCTGTTCCAGGAACAGGCGATGCAGGTGGCCATGGTGTGCGCTGATTTCAGCGCCAGCGAGGCCGATCAATTGCGCCGCGCGATGGCCACCTTCAAGAACACCGGCACCATCGGCAGGTTCCAGACCAAGCTGGTCGAGGGCATGAAGGCGAACGGCTATACGGAGGAATTCGCCGAGCGGATCTTCCAGCAGCTCGAAGGGTTCGGATCCTATGGATTCCCGGAGAGCCATGCGGCTAGTTTCGCGATCCTTGCCTATTCCTCCTCCTGGCTGAAATGCCATCATCCCGACGTGTTCCTCGCAGCACTCCTGAACAGCCAGCCGATGGGCTTCTACGCGCCCGCGCAACTGGTGCGCGACGCGCGCGAGCATGGCGTCGAGATCCGGCCGATCTGCGTCAACGCCTCCCGCTGGGATAGCACGCTCGAAGGGCCGGAAACGGCAGGTGGCCGGCTCGCCGTCCGGCTCGGCATGAGCCTGGTCAAGGGCCTCGCCAATGCTGACGCCGCCCGCATCGTTGCTGCGCGTGGAGCGCGGCCCTTCGCATCGGTGGACGATCTCTGGCGCCGCGCCGGCGTGCCGGTCGCGGCACTCACCCATCTCGCGGAAGCCGATGCTTTCCGGCCGGCGCTCGGCCTCGCCCGGCGCGAGGCACTGTGGGCGATCAAGGCGCTGCGGGACGAGCCTTTGCCGCTGTTCGCGGCGGCGGCGGTTGCCCGCGAGGCCGAGGAGCCGGACGTGCTGCTCCAGCCGATGCGCGCCGGGGCCGAGGTCACGCGCGATTATAACCGGATCGGCCTGACGCTGCGCGATCATCCCGTCGCCTTTCTCCGTGACGATCTGCGCCAGCGGAAATTTTTCTCCTGCCGTGAAGCCCATGAGGCGCGCGATGGCAAGCGGCTGGATGCCGCAGGCCTGGTCCTGGTCCGCCAGCGCCCCGGCTCCGCCGAAGGCGTCGTGTTCCTCACCCTGGAGGATGAAAGCGGCGTCCTCAATGTCATCATCTGGAAGGATATTTTCGAAAAATATCGCCGCGTCGTCCTCGCGGGGCAGATGCTCGGCATCAAGGGGCGGCTCCAGAAAGAAGGCGAGGTCGTGCATCTGGTAGCGCTCGAGATCACCGATCTCTCCACGTTGCTCGCCGATGTCGGCAACCGCGATTTCGATCGAGGCCGTGGAGCTGCCGTGGATCATTCAGTCGAGACACTCTCCGTAAAATCAAGAAACTTTCATTGATTCCGTAGCCGATAGCGGCGAGCCGTCATGGCCATTCTATCCGCTTGTCCAGGACCGATCTCGCCCCCCGGTGAGATCGGTCCTAGTTCCAAAATACCCCGCTCCGCCAGGCTGATCCCCGCTGGCCGCATCTGTCCCGCGGCCCCAGACAGCGATCACGGAGCCACCTTATGTCCGCCAATTACAGCGATCTGCCGCCGCGCTATCTGCGCACGCCCGACGCCTCGCGCTTCGTCGGACTGTCCATTCGTACCCTGGAAAAACACCGAATCTACGGCACCGGCCCGCGCTACTCGAAGCTCGGCGGCCGCGTCGTCTATCGGGTCGATGAACTGCAGGCCTGGGTCGAGAGCGGGGCACGCGCCCATACCTCGGACACCACCGCCGGCACCGTGCCGGCGGCCGCGCGGCGAAGCCCGCTGATCCCGCCGACACCGGCGACCTCACGCGCGAGCCGACGCTGATGCGCCCGCCCGATCGGAGCCAGTCCGAGCGCGCGAAGCTCGCGGTGTTCCGCGCTATCCCCGGCACACTCGCCCCGCGCGACGCGCAGGATCTGATGGCGTTTCCTTTCTTCAGCCTGTCCAAGACAGTGCGGACCGTGCCGATCGATTTCCGGACGCCGGACGTCACCATCCGCGTGGAAGCGACCGGCGAATACGGCATGGCCACGATCTGGGATGCCGACGTGCTGATCTGGGCGGCGAGCCAGATCGTGGAAGCACGGGACGCGGGTCGTTGCACCTCGCGTCTGATGGTGGCGACGCCGCATGAAATCCTGGCTTTCATCGGCCGGGGCGACAGCGCGCGGGATTACGAACGGCTGGAAGCGGCTTTCGACCGGCTGCAATCCACCACGATCAAGACCTCGCTGCGCCACGCCGGTGCGGGACAACTGCACCGGTTTTCTTGGATCAACGAATGGAAGCGGCATACCACGCGGGAAGGCCGCGCCCGCGTGGTCGAGCTGATCCTGCCGGACTGGTTTTACCAGGCCGTGCTCGACGACGCGCTGGTGCTGACCATCGACCCAGCCTATTTCCGGCTGACCGGCGGGATGGAGCGTTGGCTCTATCGGCTTGTCCGCAAGCATGGCGGCCGCCAGCGTTCAGGCTGGAAATTCGATTTCCACGTCCTGCATCTCAAATCCGCCAGCCTGTCGCCATACCGTCGCTTCGCGTTCGAACTCCGCGCCATCGTCCAACGGCAGCCATTGCCCGGATATCGCCTGGCGGTCGAGAGGACCATGGATGGCCGCGAAATCCTGACCTTTTCTCGCGACAAGTTATCCACATCCCCATGTGGACAAACTGTGAGTCCGTCCGTGCTATCGGGAACGCCCGAACCGGCGAAAGCCGTGACTTCGGGAACAGCGAAACCGTGCTTATGTGAACAGAAATCGCCGAATCGTGACATTGAATCAGAGGGTTATGACGCCCTTAACTTAGAATCTAACTTAAAAGACTCTAACTTTAAGGATGTTGGCACCCCGCCCGATCTGTGGATAACCCCCGGAGAGGGGCGGTGATCGTGGCCTTCCTCAACCAGAAGGGCGGCGTCGGCAAGACGACTCTGGCGCTGCATCTCGCGGGTCAATGGGCTCGGGAAGGCCGGCGCGTGACGGTCATCGATGCCGACCCGCAGGGCTCGGCGCTGGACTGGTCGGCGCAGCGGGCGCGGGAGGGACTGCCCCGGCTGTTCGGCGTCATCGGACTGGCACGCGATACACTGCACCACGAGGCGCCGGACTTGGCTCAGGGGGTGGATCACGTCATCATCGACGGCCCTCCGCGCGTGGCGGCGCTGCTGCGCTCGGCCCTGCTAACCGCCGATCTGGTGCTGATCCCGGCCCAACCGTCGCCGTTCGACGGCTGGGCCTCGGCCGAGATGCTGCGGCTGCTGGAAGAGGCGCGCCTCTTCCGTCCCGGCCTTCTCGCCCGTTTCGTGCTGAATCGTTGCGCCGCGCGCACGGTCATCGCCCGCGAAACCCGGCTGGCGCTCGCCGGGCATGAGCCGGCGGCACTCGCCGCGCGGATCGGCCAGCGGGTCGCTTTCGCCGATGCCGCACGTTCCGGCCGTCTGGTCTGTGACCTGCGCCCGCAGGGGATTGCCGCCCGCGAAATCGCCGCCCTGACGGCTGAGATCGGGGGGCTGGTGTCATGACCCTCCTGACCGGCGACAGCGCACTCCTGATGCCCTGGCACGGCCCCTACGACATGATCCTGGCCGACCCGCCCTATGGCGATACGTCGCTCGCATGGGACCGGCGCATAGCGGATTGGCCTGGCAAGGCGCTCGCCGCCCTGAAACCCAGCGGCTCGCTCTGGGTCTTCGGCTCCCTGCGGAGTTTCCTTGCCTCCAACGCGGCATTTCGGAACGCAGGCTGGAAATATGCCCAGGAACTGGTCTGGGAGAAGCAGAACGGTTCCAGCTTCCATGCCGATCGGTTCCGGCGCGTGCATGAACTGATCGTCCAGTTCTATCGCGACGATACGCCCTGGCGCGCCGTCTACAACGTGGTTCCGACCACGCCCGACGCGCGGGCACGCACGGTACGACGGAAACGCCGGCCGCCCCACATGGGCCAGATCGACGCCGGCCATTACGTCAGCGAGGACGGTGGCCCGCGCCTGATGCGCTCCGTGATTCCGGTCCGCAATACCCATGGCCGCGCCATCCACCCGACCGAGAAGCCGGTGGCGTTGCTGGAGATCCTGATCCGCACGAGCTGCCCGCCGGGTGGCCTGGTGGGCGACTGGTTTGCCGGCTCTGGTGCCTTAGGCGTCGCCTGCCGGCTGACCGGCCGGCGTTATGTCGGCTGCGAGATCGATCCTGTCATGGCGCAGAAGGCGCGCGATCGCATCGCGTCCGTGCTGCCGCTCGGCGAAGGAATTGCGCCATGACGAAGCGTCGCACGCTGCCCAGCTTCGCGTCGCGCCCCGCCGACCCGGAGCGCTGGGTCAAGGCACCGGACAAGCCTGGGACCACCCACCGCTTTACCGCCCGACTGACCATCGACGTCACGCCGGCGCTGCGCGCCCGGCTCAAGGTCGCGGCGTTCCAGCGCGGCATGACCGTCGCCGACATGCTGCGCGCGCTGCTGGCCCGCGAGTTCCCCGATATCTCTGGAGATGTGCCATGACCGAGACCCTCGCTCATGTCGAACTGACCTGGATCGAGAAGCGTATCGAGCACTGGATCCGCTTCGGCTCTGTCGCCCATGAGCAGATTCTCGATCGTCGGCGACGGATACTGAGCTTTCCGCCGGACGCCGTGTTCGCGTTCCTGCGCTGGGCAGCGAACGATTTCGGCACGGTGATGTCCTGCATCGATATCGTGCGCGTCACTGCTCCCGGTGAGCCCTATCAGACAGTGCCGTTCGTGCGTCCCGGCGGCGAGAGCCTGCTGCGCCAGAGCGGTTGGCCGAAGGTCCGGCTGGTGCTGGAAGCGATCGATCGTATCGAAGCCATCGGCATCGACCCCGTCGATGTCGCGCCCGACCATTGGCGGCATCTGCATAATCGGATGCTCTCCGGGCAGGCGGCACGCCCCTACACACGCGACCGCCATCATGCCTGGCTGCGCCGGAGGGCGGTGTCATGATGCGCCTTGGCTGGTTTTTCACCACCTATTTCGCAATACTCGGTGCTGGCGCGTCAGTGGTGATCCATCCGGCGCCCCGGCTGATCTGGAACGCCACCGCCAGCACGCCGGTCGGGCTGTATCGCCTGCAATCGGCGCGCTCATTGCATGTCGGCGACGTGATCGTGATCCGACCACCGGCAGACATTGCCACGATGCTGGCGCGCGGCGGCTATCTGCCGCTCGGTGTGCCGCTGCTCAAGCCGGTCGCGGCACTGCCGGGACAACTGGTCTGCCGCATCGGCGTCGTCGTGTCGGTTGACGGCAAGCCGCTCGGCGATGCGTTGGCTCGCGATCATCGCGGCCGTCCGTTGCCGGTCTGGCAGGGCTGTCGGCGCGTCCTGCCCGGCAAGATCTTCGTCATGAATCCGGCGGTCCCAACCAGTCTCGACGGTCGCTATTTCGGCGTCCTGCCGGTCGCTGCGGTGCTCGGCCGCGCGCAGCCGCTGTGGCTCGCGCCATCACCGATTCCTCCCAATCCCAAGCAGAAACGAGGCTGACATGGCCCAGATCGGAACTTTCACGCGCACTTCTGACGGCTTCGCCGGTCGCCTGCGCACGCTCGCCCTGGACGTCGAACTGACGATCGTGCCGACGACATCGTCGGACGCCGAGCATGCACCCGACTATCGCGTCCATCTCGGTGACGCCGATGCCGGACCGGAGATCGGCGCGGCCTGGAAACGCACCAGTGAGAAGGCGGGCACCTACCTCTCGCTGGTCCTTGACGACCCCATGCTGGCGCAGCCGATCCGGGCCAATCTGTTCCAGTCCGACCGTCAGGGGCGTGCCTTTCATCTGGTCTGGAGCCGCCCGGTGAAGCGCGATGACCGGCGGTAGAAAGGTTCGCGATCTTGTCGCGAACGCGCTGCTTGCAGTGTTGGTTTCCGTGTCACCCGTTCGCATGGCGCAGGCTGATCCATACGCCGATATGATCGCGGAAGCCGCCACGCGCGCGCAGATTCCGGCCTCATGGATTGCTGCCGTCCTGCACGCGGAGAGCAGGGGCGATGCGCATGCCGTGTCATCGGCGGGTGCGATGGGGCTCATGCAGGTGATGCCCGGCACATGGTCTAGCCTGCGCACGTCGCTCGGCCTTGGCGACGATCCATTCGACCCGCACGACAACATTCTGGCCGGTGCGACCTATCTGCGCTGGATGCGGGACCGCTATGGCGAGGCCGGGTTTCTGGCCGCCTATAATGCCGGTCCCGCGCGCTATGACGAACATCTCGCGACCGGTCGGCCGTTGCCAGCCGAGACGCGGAATTACGTCGCATCGGTCGGCGCGCGGCTCGCTCTTCCGCTTGCCGATGACATCGCGGTCGGCGCTCTGGCTGCACCATCATGGCAGGACTCTTCCCTCTTTCCGGCGTCATTCCTGCGCACAGAAAATGCCCCTCGGCATGGCGAGAGCGCGCACGATCCGGTGCATGCCGACGACGCTCGCCCGACAGACTGGACGGCACTCGCACCGGAGTCGGTCGGGCTGTTCATCGCGTCAGGGCATGAGGAGGCGCGCCGATGATCCCCGTTCCGGTCCATCGGGCGCTGGCGGGCTATGGGTGCCTTGGGGATGGGGTGCTGGGGGAGAACAGGCAACGGAGGGCAGGACGGCAAGGTAAAAGCAGCGCCCATTCGGGGCTGCATGTGGTTGGTTTGATTGGGGAATTTGTTCTCTCACCCCGCACCGCCTGCGGCTGTCCGGGCATTTTCCATAATGTTTTCAATGATCCGGGCGCCGTCAGGCGCACATCGAAGCGGAGAGCGGGCCATGCCGACGTGCGATGACAGTCTGAACGTCCGGCCCGGACGCATCCAGCATGGCAATCAGGGCGCACGACCGAAATCCTTCGTCGGGGAGGTCATGCGTGCCGCGAAGAGGGCCGGTCACACCGGCACCCGGTTCGGCGCGAAGGGGAGGGGACGCGGTGGCAGTTCCCGTTTCGGGCGCGGCCGACGCGCGGCCCTGTCCATGCGGCTGCGCAGCAATGCCCGTCGGGTCGTGGTCAAGGCGCGCGTCGTCCGTCAGCAGGGCACCCGGTTTCGTTCGGCGCCGCTCGCCCGCCACATCGCCTATCTCAGGCGCGAGGGCGTGACCCGCGACGGCGCCAGGGCCCATCTGTTCGATGCTGGCTCCGACGAAGCGGACAGCAAGGCCTTCGCGGAACGCTGCGAAGATGACCGCCACCATTTCCGCTTCATCGTCTCGCCCGAGGACGCGGCGCGGATGGAGGACCTGCGGGGTTTCGCGCGCGAACTGATGCAGGACATGGAGCGTGATCTCGGCACCAAACTGGACTGGGTCGGGGTGGATCACTGGAACACGGATAATCCGCATGTCCACATCCTGGTGCGCGGGGTGGCCGATGACGGCAAGGATCTGGTGATCAGCCGCGCCTATATCAGCCAGGGCCTGCGCGACCGCGCCGCCGAGCGGGTAACGCTGGAGCTGGGTCCGCGCAGCGAGCAGGAAATCCGCACCGCCCTGGAGACCGAGATCGGCGCCGACCGCTGGACCAGCCTCGATCGGGCGCTGCAGGATCTCAGCGACGAGGGCGGCGGCATCGTCGATCTGCGGCCCGGCGCGGGTGCCGAAGACCCGGAACTGCGGCGCCTGCTGGTGGGCCGGGCGACCAAGCTGGAAGGGCTCGGCCTGGCCGAGCGCGTTGGCGTGGCGCGCTGGATTCTCAAGCCGGGGCTGGAGGCGACGCTGCGCGATCTCTCCATCCGGGGCGACATCATCAAGACCATGCACCGCGCCATGTCCGGCGGCGGGGCGGAACCCGATGTCGCGGGTTTCGCGATCCATGGCGAGACGCTGGCCGATCCCATCATTGGCCGGCTGGTCGAGCGCGGGCTGGATGACGAACTGAAGGGCTCGGGCTACGTGGTGATCGCCGGCACCGACGGGCGGACGCATCATGTCCGCTTCCCCGATCTGGACCTGACCGGCGATGCCAGGACCGGCGCGATCGTCGAGACCCGGAACTGGGAGGACGCTAAAGGCACGCAGCGCCTGTCGCTGGCGACGCGCTCGGACTTTACACTGGCTGAGCAGGTGACGGCGCACGGTGCAACCTGGCTCGATCGCCAGTTGCTCGCCAAGGATCCCGCGCTGGCCAATGGGGGCTTCGGCACAGAGGTCCGGGAGGCGATGGCGCGACGGATCGATCATCTCGCCTCTGAGGGGCTGGCCCGGCGGCAGGTCGAGCGCGTGGTGTTCGCACCTGACCTGATCGGCACCCTGCGTCAGCGCGATCTCGATCAGGCGGCGGCCCGGCTTGCGGCGCGGACCGGGCTGGAACACCGGCCCGCGAAGGAAGGCGAGATCGTCTCGGGGGTCTATCGCCAGCGGGTGGCCCTGTCCTCGGGGCGGTTCGCCATGGTCGATGACGGTCTGGGTTTCCAGCTCGTGCCGTGGCGGCCGGCCCTGGAGCAGAAGCTTGGACGGCAGGTTTCCGGCACCATGTCGCCGGGTGGCAACGTCGACTGGAATTTTGGGCGGAAGCGCGGGCTCGGGATTTGATGTCGGGTGGCCCGTCTGCGGATTTTCGGCTGACAAAGCGGATGCTTCAAAAGTATGATAAAGTATGCTCGCTTGGGAGGAGCCGCCTTATGTCCACAATCGAACGTATGACCATCACCGTGCCGTCCGAGATGGCGGCGACCCTGCGCCAGTCCGTCGATGGCGGCGAGTATGCCTCGACCAGCGAGGTGGTGCGCGAGGCATTGCGCGAATGGATGCGCCGGCGCGATACCGACCGTCGTGATCTCGATGCCCTGCGGGAGGCGATCCGGCTTGGCGATGAGAGCGGGTCGAGCATCCCGGCCGAAACCGTCTTCGCCGAATTGCGGGATGCGATTGCCCGTCGCCGCGCACTGGGATGAAACGGCTCGGCTTCGCTCCGGCCGCGTGTGCCGACCTTCTGGAGATCGCGCTCTATATCGCCGAGGACAATCCCGAACGGGCCATGAGCTTTGTTGCCGAACTGGAAGCGAAGGCAGCTACTGCGGCGCAGCATCCGGGGAGCTTTCCGGCGCGCGATGAAATCAGTCCCGGATTGAGGGTTGTTGTTCACGGCCGCTACCTGCTGTTCTTCCGTGAACTGGTCGACGAGGTACGTATCGTCCGTGTGCTTCATGGCGCACGGGATCTGCCGCAGGTGTTCGCCTCATAAAGTCAGCGGTTTCCCGTGGGATCGTGCGCAGCGGCCGTCAATGACAATGAACTTCGACGCCCTCACGACGATCAGAACGTGGATGCGATCATCAGGCGGAGGCATCTTTACCGTACCGGGTTCTTCACCACATGCGACGACAAGGCGATCGGAGTTTCTCAGCATGACAGGGCAAAATAAGGTGCCATCGACCTGTTATCCGACCGTTCGTCAAGACGAGCGCGCGCTTGTCGAGTTGCTGGAACAGGGCGAGCGAAGTGGCGTCAGCTCTCGCACGATTCTCGATATTCTTGCCGCCGTAAAGGTCGGCGGGAAACCGTCCGTTTATTATCCGCTCCCGTCCGGCGGCGCGAAGCGTTGTAATTAGACCTTGAACGCCGGAGAAACGAGCCGTTTGGTCGGTTCCTGTCATGAACCAGACCAAAATCCTCTGGGGTTCGGTGTTTGCTGTCAGCACCGTGATCCTCGCCTTCACCTGGGCCGCGACGCAGTGGACCGCCTGGCGGCTCGCCTTCCAACCGCAGCTCGGCGCCCCGTGGTTCATGGTTATCGGCTGGCCGGTCTATTACCCGCCGGAGTTCTTCTGGTGGTGGTTCGCCTACGATGCCTACGCCCCGGACATCTTCACCACCGGCGGTTATATCGCGGCATCGGGCGGCATTGCTGCTGTCATCGTCGCGATCACGATGTCCGTCTGGCGTGCCCGCGAGAAGAAGCGTGCCACCACCTATGGTTCGGCGCATTGGGCCGACCCGCGCGAGATCCGTCGCGCTGGATTGCTTGCGCCCGATGGCGTGGTGCTGGGCCGCTCGGGCGATGCCTATCTCCGCCATGACGGGCCGGAGCATGTGCTGTGCTTTGCACCGACCCGCTCGGGCAAGGGCGTCGGCCTGGTGGTGCCGACGCTGCTGACCTGGCCGGGCGCTGCCATCGTCCATGACATCAAGGGCGAGAACTGGACGCTGACGGCAGGCTGGCGCGCCCGCTTTGGTCGGGTGCTGCTGTTCGATCCGACCAATCTTGCCAGTGCCGCCTACAACCCGCTGCTGGAGGTCCGGCGCGGTGAACGTGAGGTCCGCGACGTGCAGAACATCGCCGACGTGCTGGTCGATCCCGAGGGCGCCCTGGAGAAGCGGAACCACTGGGAAAAGACCAGCCACGCCCTGCTGGTCGGTACCATCCTGCATGTCCTCTACGCCGAGGAGGACAAGACCCTGGCCGGTGTCGCCAATTTCCTTTCCGACCCCAAGCGGGCGATCGAGACCACGCTGCGCGCCATGATGACCACGCCCCATCTCGGCAAAAAGGGCGTGCATCCGGTGGTCGCCAGTTCGGCGCGGGAACTGCTGAACAAGAGCGACAATGAGCGCTCGGGTGTGCTCTCCACCGCCATGTCGTTCCTCGGCCTCTATCGCGATCCGGTGGTAGCCCATGTGACCCGGCGCTGTGACTGGCGGATCCGCGATCTTGTCGCCGGCACCCATCCGGCGACGCTCTATCTGGTGGTGCCGCCCTCGGACATTAGCCGCACCAAACCGCTGGTCCGTCTGGTGCTGAATCAGATCGGCCGCCGGCTGACCGAGGAACTGGAGGCGAAGCGGCGCCATCGCCTGCTGCTGATGCTCGATGAATTCCCGGCGCTGGGGCGGCTGGATTTCTTCGAGAGCGCCCTGGCCTTCATGGCGGGCTATGGGATCAAGAGCTTCCTGATCGGCCAGAGCCTGAACCAGATCGAGAAGGCCTATGGCCAGAACAATTCGATCCTTGATAACTGTCATGTCCGGGTCAGTTTTGCGACCAACGATGAACGGACCGCCAAACGCGTTTCCGACGCGCTCGGCACCGCGACCGAGATCCGGGATGCGAAGAACTATGCCGGGCACCGACTGTCGCCGTGGCTCGGGCATCTGATGGTGACGCGGCACGAAACTGCCCGGCCGCTGTTGACGCCCGGCGAGATCATGCAGCTTCCCCCCGACGAGGAACTGGTGCTGGTCTCGGGCTGCCCGCCGATCCGGGCGCGCAAGGCGCGGTATTTCGAAGACGCCGAACTGGCCGCGCGCGTCCTCCCGCCACCCAGGTTCGAGCCACCGCCGATCCCGGAAGGAACGCCGCCCATCGGACCGCAGCCGCCGGGGGACTGGGCCGATGTGGTGCAGCCGACGACGCCGGGCAACGGAGACGACGACCCAGCCAATGCCGGCATCCGCCGGGAGCCGGAATTGCCGGAACAGGAAGAGGTGGTGCAGGCGCCGAGAAAGCCGGTGCATGAGTTCGACCCGCCCGAGGCTGAGGCTGAGGACGATGCGACGCGAGCACAGACCCTGCGGCGCGGAGAGCGGGCTCTCGCGCGGCAGGTGTCGCTCGATCCCGGCGATCAGATGGGACTATGAGTGCCATGCGGATCAAACACACAATCCGCCTGCCGGCCGAACTCAGCGTCAGGCTTGCCGATTACGCCGTCCGCAAGAAGGTGCCGCAGGCGCTGATCGTGGAGACGGCGCTGGCATCGTTCCTGTCACCGGACGGGCCGGAACGGCTGGAGGCGGCGCTCGCCCGGCGGCTCGACCGGATGACGCGGCAGTTGGAGCGCATGGAGCGACGGGTCACGATTTCGAACGAATCTCTGGCCGTTTTCGTCCGGTTCTGGCTGACCAGCACGCCGCCGTTGCCGGAGGCGGCCCTTGCTGCGGCGCAGAGCAAGGGACGGGAGCGGTATGACGGGTTTATCGAGGCAGTCGGGCGTCGGCTCGCCAGAGGGAAAACACTGGACGACGAGGTGAGGCTGGACGTGGGGCTAGGTGAGCAGGGGCAGGATGCTCCTGACCCGAAAGGCAATGTTGTAACGTGATGTCTGGGTTTGGGGGGCGAGCGGAAGGTCCGGTTACCGAGTGAACCGCCTAAATACCTGACATAAATTGTCCAGGCGCTTCATAGAATGGTACGCTGCTGCCATTAGATATAAGGAAACTATCAGCCCCCTCTTTGCTACAATTGACCATGCCGGCCGCGGCAGACCAAATCAATTCCTAACAAGCTCTAAAATCTGGCTGCTTTCGAAAAATGAATGAAAGCAGCCATTTTAGGTCACGAATTTAATACGTACCCATTACAGAATATGTGACGATTGTTTAAGGCTTGTTTTTCCATCTTTTCACCGCAAGCTTTGCCAATTCCACCTGTCTTTTCTCAATTTCTTGGCTTCCCCAGCTTTTAAAATTACTAATTTCCTTTGTTAGATCAAAAGATGACTGAGAAAAATGAGATTTCTTATCATCAAATGAGGAGTTCCCTATAATAGAATTCGTTTTTGCTTCCATCAAAGCAAGGTTTCCAATCATATTAACGCATTTACTAGCCAAATTTTGTGATATACTCCAACTTGAATCAGGATTATGCGGTAAAATATGTTCAAGATTCACTTCAAGTGTATCAGGGTTTACGATTTTTTGTGCATTTTTCGTTTTCTCCAACTCTAATTCAGACAGATACCAGCGAGCCAACTGAGTTTTAGAGACCTTGGCACTTTCGAAGTCCTTTTGGAACTGAATGTCGGTTGGTAAGATATTAAATGAATTAAAAAGATCAGTAGCATTTTTTATTTTTTTATCTGATACGTCTTTAGCTCTTTGGGCATAATTATCCTCAAGAACACCACTCCCTCCTGCGCCACATATTAAAAATCTAACGCTCCAAGATGCAATCATAGGTATGGTTTTATTGACTTCCTGAACGCTAAAATTCGAAAATACAGAAAGCAATAAAGGACGAACTTGAGTTATGTTTGCCATATCAAACAACATCAAGGATTTTCGAACCTTATCAGAATAGTCCTTCCATACAGAGGATGAAAAAATCGAAAATGAAGAATAAATATTTGCTGATACAATAATATTATCCATATAATCTGAAACTGTTTTTTCGTCATATACAGATTTTTTTATACTATCATACAAGTTTTTCTCTCTAACAAGACCATTTCGGGAAATCCAATCGTGCCTAATGAAATTTCTTATATCGCCCTCCCCATTTGTGTTAGATATTAATGTAGTCATTTCTTTCCACTTGGACTGGCACGATAAAAGCCCCTCTTTTCCAGCCATACTAAATACGTAATTTTTCAATAAATCAGCGACGGTTAAATCAAGCCCACGATCATTCAATACTTCAAAAATAACATATGCATTAGACTCACTTCCAACATCTAAATAAACCAATACCACCTTTTTTTCAATAAAATCTATTAGGTCGAATAGATCAAGATCTGGGTTTTTTGATATTGCTGTCACACTATTGATAGTATCACGAGCTTCTCTTATTGCAGAAAAAAGCCTTTTTTGTGTGTCCGTTAAGTTTCTTGGAGACCTCCTTCCAATAGTAGGAACACCAACCACATACTCATTATAAAACGATTGATCATCTGGCAATATTAATACACGAGGACTTGGGTTCATCGTCCTCAAATCTGCATTTGATATATAATCCGCTGTAAGTTTGTTTGCCCTAGCATCATCTCCTTTATTTTTAAAATAATTTCTTATGGATGATATAAATATAGATGTAGTTACAATTCTTTGCTGTCCGTCAATAATACTTTTTATACTATCATCTGCATTTGTTAGAACAACTGTACCAAGAAAATATTGATCGTGCTTTTTTTGTTTTGCGTCAATTATATCTTTAAAAAGCTCCTTTACATGCTCAATTTCCCACGTGTAGGGACGTTGGTATGTTGGAACTGCGAGACGCTGTTGTTTAAGTAGTGCGCCAATGCCAATCAATCTTGAATCAATAGGTTCTAAAGCCATGTTTCTTGCCATCCATATGTCTCGTCATCGACGATCGTAAGCCGATGCTCAGCGATGGTAAATATCGCATCCAGAACATAATCAGGTGAACAAAAATGCATTAGCTCCTTGCGCATTATGCTTAAATTAAAACCCCTTGATAAAAATATTATTTAGAAAACAATACTTTAAAATATTTAATATCATGTTGTTTTTAATATAATATCAGGACGATATAACAAATGTCTGCTTTGAGGGTGTTCCTATGAGACTTTAGCCGTCCACTTTGAAGGCGGAAATTGCCTGTCTCCTATCTTCTATTCCCGAACATTACCGTCTGGAAGTCATTGGACGATGAGTCCAATCAGACCACCTTCTTGAGATTCGGACTGGCCTTGAAACGCACGGTCTTGCCCGCCTTGACCTTCACCGGCTCGCCGGTGCGCGGATTGAGCGCCTTGCGGGCCTTGGTCTTGTGGACCGTGAATGTCCCGAAGGACGGCAGCGTGAACCCGCCTTCCTGCTTCAGCTCCGCGACAATGGCCCCGACCAGGTCATCGGCGGCCTTGGTAGCGGCAACGCCGGTGCAGTCGAGGGAATCCTGAAGAACAGCGGCAATGAAGGCTTTGCTCATGCGGGCGCAGGTCCGTGTCGTGATCGATTCCGCAAACGGTAGCAGCGCCCTTTCGTCCCGTCACCGCCCAAACGGCAACCTACTCCTATGCAAGTTCTTCTATCCCAGCGCCCTACGACCCCAGAGACTTGTTGCGCTGGCGTGTCCATGCCTCTTTCTAATCAACCCCGCTGATCCATCGCCTCTCCTGGGAGGCCAATCGCGGGGTTCCCGGTGTCCGTCGCTCCCTTCCGCTCCGAAGCCGTCGCCCGTGGCACGCGCATGCTGCGCACCGCGCTCGGCCCGGCGATTGCCGGGCATCTCGACGATCCGTCGATCGTCGAAGTGATGCTCAATCCCGACGGTCGACTGTGGATCGACCGGCTGACTGGCGGGATGGAGGACACCGGCACCCGGATCGCGCCCGCCGACGCCGAGCGGATCGTCCGCCTGGTCGCCCACCATGTCGGCGTCGAGGTGCATCCTGGCAGCCCGCGCGTCTCCGCCGAACTGCCGGGAAGCGGGGAGCGGTTCGAAGGGCTGGTGCCTCCGGTGGTGGCAGCACCCTGCTTTGCTATCCGACGTCCGGCGGTCGCAGTGTTCTCGCTCGATGATTACGTGGCGTCCGGGATCATGACCTCGGCACAGGCCGCGTTTCTGTGCCGCGCCGTCGCCGAGCGGCAGAACATCCTGGTGGCTGGTGGCACCTCCACCGGCAAGACCACGCTGGTCAACGCCCTGCTGGCCGAGATCGCCCAGACCGGCGACCGGGTGGTGCTGATCGAGGACACCCGGGAACTGCAATGTGCCGCGCCCAATCTGGTCGCCCTGCGCACCAGGGACCGCGCGGCCTCGCTCTCCGATCTGGTCCGTTCCTCGCTGCGCCTGCGCCCGGACCGGATCCCGATCGGCGAGGTGCGTGGCGCCGAGGCGCTGGACCTGCTCAAGGCCTGGGGCACCGGCCATCCCGGCGGCGTCGGCACGCTGCACGCCGGGTCCGCGATCGGCGCCCTGCGCCGGCTGGAGCAGTTGATCCAGGAAGCTGTCGTCACCGTGCCGCGCGCCCTGATCGTCGAGACCATCGACGTGATCGCGGTGCTGTCCGGGCGCGGCAACGCACGTCGGCTGGCCGAACTCGCCACTGTCCGGGGCCTGACCCCGGACGGGGACTACATCCTCGCACCCGCCGGAGACCCGTCATGACCAACATGATCGCCCTGCGCCGCCGCTTCGCCATGGCCGGCGCCACCCTCTCGCTCGCCCTGCTGTCGGCTCCGGCTTATGCCGCCGGTTCGAACATGCCGTGGGAGGAGCCGCTCAACCAGATCCTGGAATCCGTCCAGGGGCCGGTGGCCAAGATCATCTCGGTGATCATCATCACCGTCACCGGCCTGACCCTGGCCTTCGGCGAGACGTCGGGTGGCTTCCGCCGTCTGATCCAGATCGTCTTCGGCCTGTCGATCGCCTTCGCCGCGTCCAGTTTCTTCCTATCCTTCTTCTCCTTCTCGGGCGGGGCGTTGATCTGATGGAGCCGGACGTCATTCCCGGCTTCACCGCCCCGGTGCATCGCGCCCTGATCGAGCCGATCCTGCTCGGCGGGGCGCCGCGCACGGTGGCGATCGTCAACGGCACGCTGGCCGCCGCGATCGGCCTCGGGCTGCGGCTGTGGATCGCCGGCGGCATCTTCTGGCTGGTCGGCCATCTCGCCGCGGTCTGGGCCGCCAAGCGGGATCCCGCGTTCGTCGACGTGGTGCGGCGGCACCTGCGTTACCCCACCCATCTGGTCGGGTGAGGGCGCCATGCTGAACCTCGGCGAATACCGCCATCGCCGCGACCGGCTGGCCGATTTCCTGCCCTGGGCGGCGCTGGTCGCCAAGGGTGTGGTGTTGAACAAGGACGGTGCTTTCCAGCGCACCGCCCGGTTCCGCGGTCCCGACCTGGACTCCTCGACCGCATCCGAACTGGTCGCCATCACCTCGCGCCTGAACAACGCCCTGCGGCGGCTGGGCTCCGGCTGGGCCATTTTCGTCGAGGCGCAGCGCCGCCCGGCGCGGGGCTATCCTTCCGGCCCGTTTCCAGATCCAGCCTCCGAACTGGTCGACGCCGAACGCCGGGCGCAGTTCGAGGAAGAGGGCGCGCATTACGAGAGCCATTATTTCCTGACCCTGGTCTGGCTTCCGCCGGCGGACGACGCCGCCCGCGCGGAAGCCTGGCTCTACGAGAATCGCGCCCGTGGCGGCTCCGACTGGCAGGCTGTGGTCGCGGGCTTTATCGACCAGACCGACCGTGTGCTGGCCCTGCTCGACGGCTTCATGCCGGAAGCCGACTGGCTCGATGACGGCGAAACGCTGACCTATCTCCATTCCTGCATCTCCACGCGGATGCAGCGGGTCCGGGTGCCGGAAATCCCGATGCACCTCGATGCCATCCTGGTCGATGAGGAACTGACCGGTGGGCTGGAGCCCAGATTGGGCGACGCCCATCTGCGCACGCTCACCGTCACCGGCTTTCCCACCCAGACCTGGCCAGGCCTGCTGGATGAGCTGAACCGGCTGGCCTTTCCCTATCGCTGGTCGACGCGGGCGATCTGTCTCGACCGCACCGACGCGACCAAGGTGCTGGGCCGGATCCGGCGGCAATGGTTCGCCAAGCGCAAATCGATCATGGCCATCCTCAAGGAGGTGATGACCAACGAGGCCTCGGCGCTGCTGGATTCCGACGCCGCCAATAAGGCGGCCGATGCCGATGCGGCGTTGCAGGAACTCGGCACCGATCAGGTCGGGCAGGCCTATGTCACTGCCACCGTCACGGTGTGGGACGAGGATCCCGTGGTTGCGACCGACCGGCTGCGTCTGGTGGAAAAGACCATCCAGGGCCGCGACTTCACCTGTATGCGCGAGATGGTGAATGCCATCGAGGCCTGGTTCGGCAGCCTCCCGGGCCATGTCTACGCCAATGTCCGCCAGCCCTGCATCTCGACCCTGAACCTGGCGCACATGATTCCGCTCTCCGCCGTCTGGGCCGGGCCGGAGCGCGACGGGCATTTCGCGGCCCCGCCGCTGTTCTATGCCCGCACCGAGGGCTCGACCCCGTTCCGCTTCGCGCTCCACGTCGGCGACGTCGGTCACACGCTGATCGCCGGGCCGACCGGTGCGGGCAAGTCCGTGCTGCTGGCCTTCATGGCGATGCAATTCCACCGCTATGCGGGGGCGCAGATATTCGCCTTCGATTTCGGTGGCTCGATCCGTGCGGCGACGCTGGCGATGGGTGGCGACTGGCATGATCTCGGTGGCGCGCTGGCGCAGGACGGGAACGAACCGGTCGCGTTGCAGCCGCTGGCGCGGATCGATGAGCCGGGCGAACGGGCCTGGGCGGCGGAATGGGTCGCGACACTGCTGGAGCGCGAGGGCGTCACGGTTGCGCCCGATCTCAAGGAGCATCTGTGGTCGGCGCTGACCTCGCTGGCCTCGGCCCCGGTCGCGGAACGCACCCTTACCGGCCTATCCGCGCTGCTCCAGTCGCTGGCGCTGAAGCAGGCGTTGCAGCCTTACTGCGTTGGTGGCCCGTGGGGACAGTTGCTCGACGCCGAACATGAGCGTCTTGGTGTCGCCGATATCCAGGCCTTCGAGATCGAGGGTCTGATCGGCTCTGGCGCGGCGTCCGCCGTGCTGTCCTATCTGTTCCACCGTATCGAAGACCGCTTCGACGGCAGCCCGACGCTGCTGATCATCGACGAAGGCTGGCTGGCGCTGGATGATCGGGCCTTCGCCGGGCAGTTGCGGGAATGGCTGAAGACGCTGCGCAAGAAGAACGCGTCCGTCATCTTCGCCACCCAGTCGCTGGCCGATATCGACGCCAGCCCGATCGCCCCCGCGCTGATCGAGAGCTGCCCGACCCGGATCTTCCTGCCCAACGACCGGGCGCTGGAGCCGCAGATCACCGCCATCTATCGCCGCTTCGGGCTGAACGATCGCCAGATCGAGATCCTCAGCCGGGCCACACCCAAGCGCGACTATTACTGCCAGTCCCGTCGCGGCAACCGGCTGTTCGATCTCGGCCTGTCCGAGGTGGCGCTGGCCTTCACCGCTGCGTCTTCCCCCGACGATCAGGCCGCGATCGACCGGATCTTTGCCCGGCATGGCCGCGACGGGTTCGCGGCCGCGTGGCTGACGCACAGGGGCGTGGACTGGGCGATCGAAATGCTCAGGCCGGGAGAGGGATCATGAGAAGTTCGTCGATCTGCAAAGCAGCGTTCGTGGCTGGGTTTGGCGCCCTGTCATCCATTGTCGTGAGCGTCCCGGCCCAGGCGCAATGGGCGGTCTATGACGGCGCGGCCCATGTCCAGACGGTGCTGATCGCGGCGCGGGAATTGCAGCAGGTCAACCAGCAGGCGCAGAGCCTGCTCAACGAGGCGACCATGCTGGAGAACCAGGCCCGCAACCTCGCCAATCTGCCGCTCTCGGTGCTGGCACCCTTGGAGCAATCAATCCAGCAGACCGAGCAAATTGTCGGCCAGGCGCAGGGGCTCTCCTATAACCTGACCAGCATCGATCAGGCCTTCACCCAGACCTATCCCCAGGCGCTGGCGAGCCCGAGTTCGGCGGCCCAGATGACTACCGATGCCCAGGCGCGATGGCAAAACGCCAGGGGCGCCTATCAGGACGGGCTGCGTGTGCAGACCGGCGCGGTGCAGAATCTTGATGCCACGCGAAGCCAGATCGACAGTCTGGTCACGTCGAGTCAGGCGGCGGCTGGCGCCTTGCAGGCGGCGCAGTCGGGTAACCAGCTCACCGCGCTGCAAACCCGCCAGATCGCCGATCTGACCGCCGTGACGGCGGCAATGGCCCGCGCTCAGGCGCTGGAGGGTGCCCGGCAGGTCGAGGCGGAGGAACAGGCGCGTGCGCAGATGGCGGCTTTCCTGAATTACGGCACCGGCTACACGCCCGGCGCCGCGCAGATGTTCCACTGATGCGCGCGCCGCGTCTCTCCCCGCCGATCGTCTTCCGGCTGGTTGCCGTCGCGCTGGTCGTTCTGATCCTGGTCGCCGCGAGCCTCCACCTCCGGCGCCTCCCCCGTGACGTCGACGTGCCCGATCTCGGGCCGCCTGGATCGCGTGACCGGCTTGCCGCCGGTCTCGCGCGCTGCCAGGCGCTCGGCATGAAGGCCGACGGCGATCCGGCCTGTGCTGCGATCTGGGCCGAGAACCGCAAGCGCTTCTTCGCGCCCGACACGGCACGGTGACGCCATGCAGCAAGGCACCGGCGTCATCGACAATTTCCTTGCCATCTTCACCCAGTATATCGATTCCGGCTTCGGTCTGGTGCAGGGCGACGTCCACTGGCTCGCCGGTGTACTGATCACCATCGACATCACCCTGGCCGGGCTGTTCTGGGCGCTGGCGCCGGATGAGGACGTGCTGGCGCGGCTGATCCGCAAGACCCTGTTCATCGGCATGTTCGCCTTCATCATCGGCGACTTCAACGGGCTGGCGAAGATCATCTACGAATCCTTCGCCGGGCTGGGCATCGAGGCCGGTGGTGGACATCTCACCCAGGCGCAGCTGCTCCAGCCGGGGCGGCTGGCGCAGGTCGGCATCGACGCCGGCAAGCCGATCCTGACCTCGATCTCCTCGCTGGTCGGTTTCGTCGCCATCTTCAACAACGCGATCCAGATCGCGGTATTGCTGATTGCCTGGCTGATCGTGGTAATCAGCTTCTTCGTGATGGCGATCCAGCTCTTCGTGGCGCTGATCGAGTTCAAGCTGACCACACTTGCCGGGTTTGTGCTGGTGCCCTTCGGCCTGTTCGGCCGCACCGCCTTCCTCGCCGAGAAGGTGCTGGGCAACGTCGTGTCGTCCGGGATCAAGGTGCTGATGTTGGCCGTCATCGTCGGCATCGGTTCGACGGTGTTCGGCCAGTTCACCAGCGGCTTCAATAATCCGCCCACCATCAATGACGCGCTGACCCTGATTCTGGCTTCTCTGACGCTGCTCGGTCTGACCGTGTTCGGCCCGGCATTGGCCAACGGTCTGATCGCCGGTGGTCCGCAGTTGGGTGCCGGGTCCGCTGTCGCCACCGCGGCCGGGGTCGTCGGTGCCGGCGTGGCCGCCGCGTCAGGGGTTGGGCTCGCTGCGGGCGCTGCGGCGGCCGCCGTGCGCGGTGGTGCCTTTGTCGCCGGAGGTGCCACCGCCGCCTATCGGGCGGGCGGCGCGGCGGGTGTAGCCAAAACCGGTCTGTCCGCTGCCGCCAGCCCGCTGCGCCGCGCGGCGGCCAGCGTCCGCACCAGCTATCAGGCTGGCGGGGCGGCCGCGACCGGCGGCGCGGGTGGTGCGACGGCTTCGGGTGCTGGCGGTGGAGGGGGGACGGCCGGCAAGCCGCCGGCTTGGGCCAGCCGGATGCAGCGCAACAACCGGATCAGGGGCGGCGCTGATGCCGCCGCGCAGGCGATCAAGGGCGGCGACCGGCCCAGCGGCGGCCACGACGTCGATCTCTCGGAAGGAGAATAGCCATGTTCCGCCGCCCTACCGTGCGTTTCGGCCGGATGCCGGAACCCGAGACGCCCTATCACAAGGCCGGACAGGTCTGGGACGACCGCATCGGCTCGGCCCGCGTCCAGGCCCGCAACTGGCGGCTGGCCTTCTTCGGCTGTCTCGCTTTGAGCGGCGGCCTGGGCGCCGGGCTGGTCTGGCAGTCGGTGCGCGGTACCATCACCCCCTGGGTGGTGCAGATCGACCATCTCGGTCAGGCGCAGGCCGTGGGTCCGGCGACGGCCGCCTATCGGCCGACCGATCCGCAGATCGCCTGGTATCTGGCGCGCTTCGTCTCTGAGGTGCGCGGCATCCCGGCCGATCCGGTGGTGCTCAGGCAGAACTGGCTCGACGCCTACAACTACGTCACCGATCGCGGCGCGCTGGCGCTGAATGATTATGCCCGCACCAGCGATCCGTTCAGCCGGCTCGGCAAGATGCAGCTGGCGATCGAGATCGCCAGCGTGATCCGTGCCTCCGATGACAGCTTCCGGGTGGAATGGATCGAGCGCCGCTATGTCGATGGCGCGCTGGCCGCCACCGAGCGCTGGAGCGCGATCCTGACCATCGTCGTCACGACCCCGACCGATGCCGAGCGGCTGCGCAAGAATCCGCTCGGCATCTATATCCACGCCCTCAACTGGTCCAGGGAACTCGGCTGATGCGCACCTTCAACACCATCGTGCCGTTCATGATCCTGCTGGCGCCGCTCGCCGCGTGCTCGTCGTGGAAGCCGCCTGCCATTAAATACGACGATACGCCCCGGCAGGCGGTTCTTACGCCTGACCCGCCCAAGCCGGTGCAGGTGGTGGCACTCCCCGAGCCCTTGCCGCTGCCGGGGCAACTCAAGCCGATCCCGTATCGGCATGCCGTGCCGGAACCGACGGATCCGCATCAGCGGGTCGAGCGCGCCAACAGTGCGGCGCGGATCCAGCCGACGCGGGCCGGCTATCTCAATGCGATCCAGGTCTATCCGTTCTCCGAGGGCGCCCTCTATCAGCTCTACGCGGCACCGGGCGAAATTACCGATATCGCGCTGCAGCCGGGCGAAAAGCTGGTCGGTTCCGGTCCGGTCGCCGCCGGCGATACCGTGCGCTGGATTATCGGCGATACCGAGAGCGGTACCGGGGCGACCAGGCGGATTCATATCCTGCTCAAGCCAACGCGGCCGGATCTGATCACCAATCTGGTCATCAATACCGACCGGCGGACCTATCACCTGGAACTGCGCTCCGACGAGCGGACCTATATGGCCTCGGTCTCATGGGACTATCCGCAGGACCAGATCGTTGCCTTGCGCGTGCAGGATCGAGATGCTGATCTTGGCAATCCGGTCGCGACCGGCGTCGATCTCGACGCGCTGAATTTTCGCTATCGGATCGAGGGCGATGATGCGCCGTGGCGGCCGTTGCGGGCCTTCGATGACGGGCGGCAGGTCTTCATCGAGTTTCCGACCGGGATCGCCCAGGGCGAGATGCCGCCATTGTGGGTGATCGGCCCGCAGGGCGACGGCCAGTTGGTGAATTATCGGGTGCGCGGCAATCGGATGATCGTCGATCGCCTGTTTGCCGCCGCCGAACTGCGTCTCGGCGCCAAGCACCAGCAGGTCGTGCGCATCGTCCGCACTGACTGGTCACGACGGTCATGAGCGGGAGTGCCGGAAACGAAGGCGCCGGCACGTCCGCGCCGCCGGTCAGGCCGCCGGGCGAGATGCGGTTGCGGACGACGCGGCCGCCGGTCACGCGGCTGTCGCGCAAGGTGATCCTTGGCCTGTCGGTCATCGCCGTGGGCGGAATCGGCTGCGCGCTCTATCTGGCGTTGGAGCCGGCACCACCGAAGAGCAATGCCGAACTCTACGATACCGGCAATCGCACCACGCCGGACGGGTTGGCCAATCTGCCGGGCGACTATACCCATCCGCCGCGGCTTGGGGCTCCGCTGCCAGGCGACCTCGGCGGGCCGTTGCTCAAGGCGGGCGTGGGTGCCCCCGGCATGGCGACACCGGCCGCACCCGCCGACCCGGAAAAGCAGCGCATTGCCCAGGAGCAGGAAGCGGCGCGGGTCAGCCATTTGTTCACCCAGACGAAGATGGGACGGGATATCGCCACGCCCGCGACACCCGGTACGACTGCAGCCCAGTCCAGCGGCGCTCCTGCCGATCGCAAGCAGGCATTCCTCGATGGTCCCGTCGATCACCGCACCGTCAGCGCTGAGCGGCTGACACCCGTTCCCAGCCCCTATGTGCTCCAGGCGGGATCGATCATTCCCGGTGCGCTGATCACCGGCATCCGTTCGGACCTGCCGGGCGAGGTCACGGCCCAGGTGACGGAGAATGTCTATGACTCTCCGACCGGGCATATCCTGCTGATCCCGCAGGGGGCGAAGCTGATCGGCCGCTATGATTCCCAGATCGCCTACGGCCAGACCCGGGTGCTGCTGGTCTGGATCCGGCTGATGCGTGGGGCCGGGGAATCGATCCTGCTGGAGAATGAGCCGGCCGCCGATTCGGCGGGCTTTGCTGGGTTGCAGGATCAGACCGATAACCATTGGGGCGAGGTGTTCAAGGCCGCCCTGGTCTCGACCGTCCTCAGCGTTGGTTCAGAAGCTGATATCAGCGGCGGCAACGGCATTGCCCAGGCGCTGCGCACCGGCGGCTCGCAGGGCTTCAACCAGATTGGCGAACAGATCGTCGGACGGTCGCTGAATATCCAGCCGACCAATATCATCCGGCCGGGCTTTCCGGTGCGGGTGACGGTGCATCGTGACCTAGTGCTCACCCCCTACAGACAGGAGACATCCCGATGACGAAACTCAGGCTCGGGCCAATCGCGGATGACAGGCCGGTGCGGCTCACTATCGAACTTCCTGCTGCCGTGCATCGCGATCTGGTCGAGTATGGGCGAATTCTGGCGCGTGAGAGCGTTCAGGCCGAGATCACGCCAGCAAAGCTGATTGCACCGATGCTCGCGCGTTTCATGGAGGGTGACCGGGCGTTTCGGCGACAACGTGCGATGCTACCAACTGACGATGAGCTTTCACCCGGTCGCGCATGAACGCCACGAATTTTCCTACTATTGGATCTTCAGACGCTGGACGCCAGACAAGATTTATGGTGATAGATGCGTTATCCTCATTGATGGGAATAAATTTTAGCCCCGGAAAGTTCAGGCAAGAATACGCTTGCATCGCAATTGTGATGCCGTAACCGGCTCGTATAAAAGCGAGCATCGTCAGGTTCCCGGTGTCAAGAATCTGTGGATTCGCGCTTGGAAGACGCGTTGAAAAGAAACGTTGGCCGATACCGTTTTTTCCCCAGGCCCACAAAAAAATCTTTTCATTTTCGAGATCGTTCCATCGCAAGGTGACCCTTTCGGCAAGCCGGTGAGTTTCTGGCAAGACAGCCATCAATGACTCGGAGTAGATTGGAGACGCAGTCTCGAAATGATCAGCCAGAAAGTCTGGAATCAGCGCAACATCAATCTGACGGTCGACTAACGCGGCAAGGAGCGTACCTTCGCAGGGCTCATGAGGCGTGATGAGGATGGACGGATAAATCCTATGCCATTCGAGTAATAGATTCGACAAAACGCTGTTTACGGGAGGTAGGTGAAACCCTAAGTGAATTTCGCCTATTTCGTCTGTGACGCGGCGCCCCAGTATCTCACTAAGTGCGCTTGCTTCGTTCAGGACACGACGTATGTGGTGCGCCGCGACACGGCCAGATGCTGTCGGGCGTATTCCGGTCGTGGTTCGCTCTACTAACGTAACGCCTAAACGATCCTCGAGTCGACTGATGGCCCTGCTGAGGGTGGAGACATGTAATTCCAATAAGTGCGCGGCTTTACCGAAACTTCCAGCTTCAACGACTGCCAGAAAATAACGGAGTTCCGCCATATGCATGATTTTTCTATTCCTTAACAGCGTGTTGGAGTTTGCTGTTCGTTGAAGTCCATCCGGACGATTCCTCGAGCAAGTAATTCCGGTTCAGCACAAAAGCTGAGGAAGTTGGGTCAAAAGCGGTTATCATCAATCTCTTGACCGAAAGAACGGGAAGAGTGACCGTCTCCTTGATTAAGGAGCGCCATGGCATGCTCGATGTTCGCACCGCCAGCGCTCGCATTTGGTGCGAACGCCTGGATCCGTCCCATCTACTCGCGAATGGTACATCGGGCAGAAGTGAGGATGATGCGGGCGCCATTGTCCGCGCCAAACTCTTCGGCATGGCCTTGCTGATGCCTGAGCTCCTGATTTCTAAAATGCTAGCCGCAGAATGACCCTCACAACCGGCCACCACACTAAGCCAGAGAGCAAGGTTGGGGCAGGAGAATAGAAGCGACGAGACCCGGACCGTCGATGCGATCACCCAGCTCGATTGTTCCGTCGAGGATTTCAATAGCGCGGGCCGCGATGGAAAGACCGAGTCCATGACCGCCACCATATCCCTCCCGCAGCTGGTAGAAGCGGTCGAAGACTCGGGACCGGCACGATTTCGGTATTCCTGGTCCGCGGTCTGCGATATCGATGCACACCATGCATAGCGCTCCCTTGCGGAGGTCGTGAACGTGTATGTCAATTGCGCCGCCGCATGCGGCATGCGTTATGCTGTTCTCCACCAAGGCGGCTAATGCAATCTCCAACAACGCCTGATCAGACACGATCCGGCACATGGCGTGAATCTCGAAGGAAAAAGCAACGCCCGACTGCACGGCTAGTAGCGCATGGCTGCTGAGAACGGTGGCTATAAGTGCGGCTATGTCGAATTCGGTCATCGCCGGAGCGGTCGTGTCCAGCCGCGCGAGCAGAAGCATCCGGTCTATGAGCGCACTTGCCTGCGTGACGCAGTCAAGTAGCGGTTGGATTCGGTTGGAAGCGATCGCGGCATCTCGCGTCAGGAGTTCCGCGTGAAGACGCAGTGCGGCAAGCGGCGTGCGAAGTTGGTGTGCAGCCGCGTCGGTAAACATCTGTTCATGTTGGATACCGGTCCTGACACGTTCAAGAAGAGTGTTTAGCTTTCCGACAAGGCCGGATAGTTCGCGTGACCAAACCTGAGGATCGAGCGGCTCGAGATCGTGAAACGAGCGACGGTCAAGCTGTAGGCTCAAACGCCGCATTTCCGCGAGTCCGCTACGTAACATCACCCAGAGCAGGATCGCGCTTGCGACTACGAGGATATTCAGCGGCAAAGTGATCTGGCGGAGAAAACTGGTAATCGTCTGATCGATATCCGCACGTCGTTCTGCAACAACGATCCTTAATCCGTGTTGGGGTATCTCAAGACCGTAAGCGCGCCATAGCCCGTGGTCGAAATAATGGAAGCCTGGTGTCTGCGGAATGATATCCGGAGAGGGTGCGTCTTCTGAATGAACGATGCATGTTCCATGGACAAAGACGGCGAACATCCGCGATCTCGCGCCCGTGCGGAAGGCGAGCTTGTCCTCCGAGCTAAGAAGGGTTGCGGGAAAACTTGCCGCAGGTGCCGCAGCGAGCTCCTCCTGCATGAGTGCGTAAAGCATATTTGCGCTGAGTATCAGGCTGTGGTCCGAAGCGCGCTCCACGTCGGCCCGGGCCATAAAATAAGCTACGCCTCCCGCTGCCGTTCCGAGTGAGATCAAGAGCAGCAGCACACGGATATAGACCGCCGTCGTCAGGGATCGCGCACGCATCGCCCGGAGTCCTTCGCCTGTTTATTTTGGAATTGTGTAGCCAAGACCGCGCGCCGTGATGATGAAATCGGCCCCCAGCTTGCGCCGGATGGCCGAGATCGAAACCTCGATTACGTTGCCGTCGAACGTATCCAGGACGTCATAGAGTTCGTCCGCCATATCTGATTTCGAGACGAACCGCCCCGCGCGTCGGGCGAGAAGTGCAACCAGTTTGAATTCCTTCGCAGTAAGATGTACAATTTTCTGCCTCTGGCGTACCACGCGGCCGATGAGATCGACTTCCACATCGCGCACGAACAGGGTGTCGGACTTTCGGCCATCCTGCCGACGAATCTGCGCACGGACGCGCGCGACGAGTTCTGCCAGATCGATCGGCTTGACCATGTAGTCGTCCGCGCCTGAATCAAGGCCGGCCACGCGATGGACGGGACGATCGCGTGCCGTCACGATGATCACCGGGATGTAGTCGGGGTACTGACGGATCAAGTGAAGCACTTCCAAACCATTCACTTTCGGCAGCGCCAGATCAAGGAGCACAAGGTCATATCGGGCGTCCACAAGCGATGCGATCGCTTCGTCGCCTCCGGTTACCCAGCGGACGTCGTAACCCTCCTGTTCCAGAGCCTTCTTCATTGCCTGGCCAAGCAGCGCATGATCCTCTACGAGCAAAAGCTGCATCGATGTTCTTTCCGGCTTGGTATGTCGCGCCTCAAAATGCTGCTTTCATAGTTGCCATGACGGCAAGACCGGGCGCGACGAGATAGTCCGGTGCCGTGCCAGCGATACCACGTGTTGTCATGGCGTTTGTCGTTACCGTTTGAATGCCCGACAGATAATGATTGTTAGTGAGATTGATGAAGTTGACCTGAATAGTCGGGCTTTTCACGGGCCCGTAGCTGGGCAGTCGAGCGCCGACAGTGGCGTTCATGTCATAGTAAGCGGGCATATGTTCGTCATTCATGAGCGTGGAAGATTGTCGTGAGACGTATCTGATATTGTAATTCCAGAAGAGACTGCCATTGTCCCAGTCGATGCCGAGTGCTCCAGTCAAGCGTGGTGAGCGCACGGCTGTCTTTCCCGCCGTTGGCAAACCGGAGATATTGTTATCGATCGTGGCATGCAGATACTGACCAGACACGTAGGGCCGGAAATGCCTGATCGGCAGCGTCCCGATTTCGCCCGATACACCATTTGACGTTTGACCGCCGGCGTTGAGGTCGACGGTCACGCCACCATTCGTTCCCGTCACTGCGCTCTGGATTTGCCGGTTCGTGAAATTATAGTGGAAGTAGGTCGCACTGGCGACGAGAAGCGGACCATTATAACGGTATCCGATTTCTTCTGAGATCGAATATTCGTCCTTTGGTTCTCTGATGCCCTGGTATGAGACGCCATGATCATAATACGCGTCATAAAGCGTTGGGGTCGACGGGGAACGGAAGCTGGTGGAGACGCTCGCGAAAACCTGGTGCTGTTTGCTGAACTGATAGCGAGCCGAAACGGCGGGCAGGGGCTGGAAGTCATTAAGAACCACCTTGTATTGCGGCCCTGGGAGTTCGTTAGTGCCGTTCCGGTTGATCATCGCCAGCTTGATCCCCGCGTCCATCGTCAACTTTCCCCCGAGGAAAGTCGCATGGTCGCCGACGAAAAGAGCATTGACCGTCGTTATCGTCGAAATATTCGCGTAAGCTAAAAGTCGACCATCGGAGAGTTTGATATTGTTTGTTGCCCCGAAAATATCAAGCGGCGTACCGTCGTATTTTACGGGAGAGAGAACGGCATAATCATGGTCGTTCGAATAATCGAACCACCATCCAAGGTAGAGATCATGATGTGCGCCGATTCTATAGTCCGTCTTGGCCGTAAAGCCGCCTCGGTACTGCACGTTCCGATATGCCAAGAGGGTCATGGCATTTTCGGTATCGTCTCCGCCCGCTTGTGCGTAAGGAAGGCTCAGTGCATGTGTGAGCGCCTCGTTGCCGAGGAAATTGCCGTTTATATTATTTAGAAAGGCTCCAGCCGAATTATTGCCTTCACCATGCCAGAAATAGGGGGTGAAATTGATGTGCCAGCGCTCGGTTAGCGTGAAATGCGACGGGGCGCTAAGCAGCATGTTGTCATAGGGATTGCGGTTGAGCCGCCAGTAATTCTCTCCTTCGGGGCCAAATACATATCGACGGTCCCACGTGAAGCCACGGCCATAAGCCTTCCAGTCCGCCATTGTCATGGAAGGCCAGGTATTCTCGATGGAATGGCGATATGAGCCGACGAAGGTGATCGTGTTGTCAGGGCCCCATTCCTTGATAGCCTTCCAATCCATATTCCAGATCGAATCATGACCAGGCCCGCGCCAGGCATCGTCCCTTTGGTTGGCGTAGGAAACATAGGCGCGGACACCGCTATGACCGATCTCGCCCGTATCGAAGCGTGCAAATTCGCGATGATAATTGAACGAGCCGTAGCCAAGTGTCACTAGACCGCCCATCCGCCAGGCTGGGTCGCGATCACGAAAAGACAACCAACCTCCTGATCCGTTGATCGTGGGCGTATCCAGATTTGGCGACCCCTGTTGAACGCTCATATCTTCCAGATCTTCGTTGCTCGCGAATTCAGATGTATCGATCGTGTAGATTCCGATGTCGGCTGCTGGGGCGCCTTCCCATGTCAGTGCCATCTCGGATTGGTCGAGTCCCCGCAGCGAGATCGTGCCTCCAGTAAGGCCGAATGGATCGGCGGATCCGACCACAATACCAGGAAGCAGCTCGACAAGTTGAAGCGGATTTTGAGCTGGAGACTGTTTCTGGATGAAGTCGCGACTCACCGTACTCACGGATTTTGGCGCCGTCTCGGGTTTGATCAATCCGCCTCCGGGTTGGCGCCCCGTGATACCATCCGCAGAGCGATGCTGATGGACGCTCACGACAATATTTTCCGGGGAAGTTGGTACGGGAGTAGGTGTCGGGACCCGCTCCTGCGGTGTCGGCGGCCTACGTGTGGGAACGCCGTGTTTCCGAGCCTCAGATCCAATCGAAGCCGTCTGCGCTATCGCTTGAGGTAGCGGGACCACGCTGGTGACGAACAGACAAACTACGGAGGAGAGCGTAAGACGATTCATTGGGACAGGGCTTCTATTCAGTCTGGTTCGGGCATTGCATAATCGTGTCTCAAGCCGTCTGTCGTCTGTAACGGCACCCCGGCGTTCGGCATTCTACGGGGCGAACCTGATGCGAAGCTGATGATGACGATGCCACTTCGAGACGGATCAAAAAGTTGCGCTGCGGCACCTGTCGTCACAGTCGCTATCGCCACACTTACGGTGACAATGAATGTTGCCGCGATAGATGGGGAAAATGCGCAGTGGTCGAAATCCGATTTCGACCTACCGATGTCCGGCATTTCGGCAAATGTAGCTGCTGATGTGGCGCTGGATGGCTTTGCTGAAGGCATGGTGCTCGCAGCGCCACATTGGCTTGAAACGCTTATGCTTTGTCCTCAAGTCGGGCGCATGTCGCACAGCCATGGCCCGCAGGTGATCTTGGTGTCCGTATAGTGCGAGCGGAGCATGCTATCGCACTGCCCGGCCCGACTCCTGTCTGAATGCCAGCGTCATGCACATGGTCGGAACAGCGTTTTCGCGGCGCCAGGTTCAGGCCTGCCCTTTATTGCCTTCTGCCGAAGGGCACAGTTCATGTAGGGCTAAAGCACATTGGTTGATTTACATTTTGTCTCGTCGTATTTTTCGTAAAAAGTTCGAGATGAATCGGCCGTATATTGGTCGGATTTATTTTGAAGCAATATGTGAATATATTGCAATATTTCTGATTCTGTTACCTCTGGATGAAATTTTATATAGTCCTTTGTCTCACGATTGATCATTTCCGGGAGGTCTTGTTCGAGCTTTCGATAGTAAGAAAATATATGCTCGCCTTTCTTCTTATAGAATTCTGCCAAACTATTTTTCTCGCAGATATTCTGATTGAGATCACTCGCTATCTCCACGGTCGGATCATTTATGCCGACATCGACAGAAATTAAATACGAGCCGGGATATTTTTTATCTACCTTAATCTTGTCAGAGAATACGGAGTAAAAGAATCCCCGAGGCCATTGATTTTCGCTATTACCCTTTTGCACGGCGAACTCGTGCATTTGCTGTAACGTATAATCACGCCTAACGTCTATTTTGTAGAAATGAAACGACACTTTGGATTCCACGTGGCGTGCGGGGGCGGCTCTGACCGAGAAAGAGAAAGACTGGGTAAGAATTGCCACGGCAAGAAGGTAGGAAGATTGTCTTACATTCAACATCGGCGTTCTTTCAGAAATAAACTCCTCAGCATTGTAACGAGCAAGCCTGATGCGAAACTGATGACTACGATGCCATTGTCGAGACGGATCGCAAGGTTGCGCCGGGGGATTTATCGTCTCGGTCGCAATCCCCGACGGCGTCGGTGAATGAGGCTACGATCGGCTGGGAGAACGCGCAGTGTCCGATATCCGATTTCAGCTTGTCGGGGTCGCAGGTTTCGGCGAACGTAGCGGTCGATACGCTGTCAGGTAGCCCTGCTGAATTATGGCGCTCGCGGCACCATATTGGCCCGAGATGCCTGTGGCTTGTTGTCAAGCGGGCGTATGTAGGACATCCATAATTTGCGGGTGATGAGTGTGTCCGTACCGCTGGCGCAGGAAGTACTTTCCCTCTTCGCGCCTTTTCGGTCATATAGTGACGCATCTCTCATTGTGCCGATTAATGCTGTCGCAATATCCGGCGTGACCGGTGCCCTGAATACGAGAGTCACGCCGGAAATATGATTGGCACAACGCTTCCTACTGCTTGCTTAATGCGCATGCAATGTATGCCCGGCGGGCTGCTCACTTGCCGGCGAGATATCGGACTGCGCCAGTAATGTGTCTTCCGATTGTAGATCGGCTACTTCTTTGCGAAAGATCCTCAGGCCGCGGCCGAGATCTCCCATAGTGGACGAGAGACGTTTCCCGCCGCCAAAGAGAACCAACACGACGGCGAGCACGATGAGCCAATGCCAAATGCTGAGAGATCCCATATCCTCATTCTCCACTCATTAAGATTGTCTCCTCCGGCCTACCTGACCGGAGGAGACAGCGATTACACCGGCGAGAAGTCGGGACGGGTGGTCGGGAAGCGACTGATTGTCTCCGGATCCAGGTTCAGCGTCTGCTGGACCATTTCTGGCGGGATGTGGGTGAGCCAATCCGACAGCGAGACTTCGGCGAAGCGATCCGACTTGAAGACCGAAATCACCTTCACATCCTCATTGCCGGTATTCTCCACATAATGACCGAGACTCTTCTTGATGTACCAGACATCACCTGGGTTAAAATTGGCGGTCTGGGCCTTGGGGCCGGTGTTGAATACGGTGACGCGCGCCTGACCCTGGATAACGAATGCCCATTCGTCAGCGTTGGGATGCCAATGCATTTCCCGGATAGCGCCGGGGCGGATCGTTTCAAGGGCCGCCGCGACGGTCTTGGAAATGGGAAAATTCCTGCTGTCTGCGATCTGTGCCTGCCCACCATGTGTTCTGGCAATCGGCTTTGCACGCGAAAGACGGTAGATCACTTTCTCCGCCCCCGGGACAACTCGTGCGCTCCTCTGATCCATTGGGAGGTCCGGAGGGATTTCCCCCTGGAAAATCCAGAGGTTATCGAGCGGGATTTTTTTGAACGCGCTCTCCGGCACGCCGAAGTTCTTCGCCAGTACTTCGGGGGGGGTATGCGCGAGCCAGTCAGTAACCAGTAGCGTATTGAATTCTGAAGATTTTCCGTTGTCGAATGCAAGGAGGAATTCTGCGCCATCGGGCCCAAGACCCTGAAGCGAATGCGGCATGCCGGGCGGGAAATACCACAAATCGCCTGCTTCGACATCTTCGACGCTCGGACGTCCCTGTTCGTCCAGAGTTGTAATCCGGCATTTTCCGTAGAGCATAATTGCCCATTCGGCCTGCTGATGCCAATGCATCTCGCGAATGCCGCCGGCGCTCAGACGCATGTTGACGCCCGATATGTCCTCGGAAATTGCGAAGTCGTCCTGCGTGACTTCTCGGGCCCAACCACCATTCTGGATTCGACGGTGGGCGTTGTTAAACGATGCCCAGAAGAGAGGCATCCCATCGACATCGGTCGCCGGGGGTGATTGAAAGTCGGGAAATTGCGAGGCAATGGCCGGGTTCTTCGGTCCCGGATCAGACTTGCTCGACGGATTAAGCGCGTTCTGCATACCCTGTAGAGGATGGTCCGGGTTGCCAAACGTAGCCGCATGGGCTGCGCCCGCAACGCCGAGCATGCCCGCCGCGGTGAGAAAGCCCCTGCGCTGTAATGCACTCATTTTAGCCTCCTGAATGAACGAGCGCCATCATGAGGCTTCGACGCAGTTTCATCTATTATACCTTAGTTTGAGCCGCCGCCGCCACGACCCGAATTTCTATGTCGCAAGGTGTGGCATAAAGGGGATATTTCTTGCCTCGGAGCGTGAGAGACGAGTAGCCAGCGACGTATGAAGACACAAGGGCATCTGTCCATGCGCTTTGGCTCGGGTTGAAGCGTCGGCATTGAGCGGGTCGGTTCCGTCGAACCCGGTATCATTATCGCCGAGACCACGTCGGCGGCATCCTTGCGCGGAGAGTGGGGTGTGCGCCAATTGCTGCTTCAGTCAGTTGAAGGAGACCCATGAGGCGGTGAGCTTGAATTGGCTGCGGCTATCGGGCAGATGCCCTGTCTTCGCTGATTTCCGAGAACAGCATTAACGGTAGGAGGTCAGTTTAGACTAGGGCCCGGGCTCATAAATAGTAGCTGACGGCCGCGACGATGCATATGGCGGCGTGGAAGTTAGTGGCATTGCGATCGTAACGTGTTGCGATGCGACGGAAGTCCTTGAGGCGGTTGAACATGCGCTCAATGGCATTTCGTGTCTGATAAAGGACCGGCGAGAAGCAGTTCTTCCAGACCCGGTTGGCCTTGGGCGGGATGTTCGGCGCGGCGCCCTTGTCCTCGATCTGTCGACGCACCACGTGGGTTTCGTAGCCCTTGTCGCCTTGGATCAGCCGGGCGTTCGAGACCTGCGCCAGCAGCGGGATCGCTGCCGTGCAATCCGCGACGTTGCCGCCGGTCAGCACGAAGGCGACCGGACGGCGGGCGGCATCCGTCAGCGCATGGATCCTGGTCGTGCGCCTGCCACGCGATCGTCTGATGGCGTGGTATCGCTCCCCCTTTTTCCGCCGGAGGCGCAGCGATGAGCCTTCACGGCGGAACTGTCAATCAGAAGTTCGGCAGACGGTCGACCGCTCTGCGCCAGCGCCTCAAACAGGCGCGCCCAGACGCCTTTCGCAGCCCAGCGCTGAAACCCGATTGTAGAGCATCTTGCGCAAGCCATACGCGGACGGCGCATCCTTCCACCGCGCGCCGGACAGCATGACCTGAATGATGCAGCAGATCACGCGTCGATCATCCACGCGCGGCTTGCCACGTGTATCGGTGGGCAGATCCGGCGCAATCCGCGCAAATTGCCGCTCTCAGAGCCAGAAAAGGTCGGCGTTCATCGCTCGCCTTCTTTGAGAGAAAGCGAATCATAGGCCGCTCACAATGGGAATCCCCTTATGAGTCCGGGCCCTAGGAAGCCCGGCGCGCGCGAGTCGGTCCTTTATACCAAGGTATGATCGCCCTCCGCGCCTCGGCAAAGTATGAATCTCAACCTTCGGGTGAGCCGGAAAATTACGCTCGCGCTGAGCGCGATGCACTGGACCGTTGGTTGAGAAGGAATAGATAGGATGAGCGATCTGCCTTGGGGCGTATCCCCCTCTGAAGAAGGTCCGCAGCCGTGCCGTGACAATCGCGGTGGCACTATTCTCGGCCCTCGCAATCCTGCTCTCGAGCGTGAGAACCCGGACCTGCTCGCTTCGCCTGACACCGATGCGGGCACGATACCTAATCTCAAATTTTCCTATGGGATGGCGCGCAATCGCCTCGGGAGCGGCGGATGGGCACGTGAGGTTACGGTGCGCGAGCTGCCTGTGGCTACAACGCTGGCGGCAGTTAATATGCGGCTCAACAAAGGGGGGTACCGGGAGCTCCATTATCATAAGGAGGCCGAATGGGGGCTGATGCTCGCGGGGAAGGCCCGCGTTACCGCGGTCGATCCCCAGGGTCGGAATTTCGTGGACGATGTGGAAGCTGGCGACATCTGGAATTTCCCTGCGGGCGTTCCGCACTCGATCCAGGGCCTCGATGACGATGGCTGTGAG
Source organism: Gluconacetobacter sp. (assembly GCF_047721585.1). Classification (NCBI taxonomy): domain Bacteria; kingdom Pseudomonadati; phylum Pseudomonadota; class Alphaproteobacteria; order Acetobacterales; family Acetobacteraceae; genus Gluconacetobacter; species Gluconacetobacter sp. The sequence continues at coordinate 23,217 of NZ_JBDNXE010000007.1, read as the reverse complement.
TTCCTGCTTGTCTTCGATGACGGAAGCTTCTCCGAGAACGAAACATTTCTGATCACCGATTGGCTGCTTCATACGCCGCCGCACATTCTGGCGAAGAATTTTGGGGTTCCCGAGGCCAAGTTTGAAGACCTTCCTGTCGACGTCGAGCATACACGCTGGATTTTTTCAGGAACCGTCCCTGGGCCGATCGATCAGGATAAAGTCGCGTCGCCACAAGGTACCTCGCCGATCCGTTATACTCACAAGCTCATGCGCCAAGCCCCAATCAAAGTCGCCGGCGGCGAAGTCAGGATCGTCGACTCGACGAACTTCCCGGCGGCGTCCACTATCGCCGCCGCGATCGTCGTTGTCGAACCCGGCCGCTTGCGCGAGCTTCATTGGCACAGCAATAACGACGAGTGGCAGTATTTCATTCGGGGAAAGGCGCGCATGACCGTATTCGCGTCGGGCGGGAAAGCCCGGACCTTTGATTACAGCGCCGGCGATGTGGGTTATGTACCCTTCGGAATGGGACACTACCTGGAAAACATCGGGGACGAGCCTCTTGTGTTCCTGGAGGCATTCAAGAGCTCGGTCTTTACCGATTTTTCCGCCAACCAGTGGCTCGCGCTTTCGCCTCCCGAAATGGTGAAGGAGCATCTGAACGTGGACGATGAGACCATTGCGGCGCTATCGAAGGTGAAGCCCCTTATAGTGTGATGGATGATGGCGCTCTGCTAGGATGCTAGTTGCCGTGCTATGGTGCTCGGGTCCGCATGGCGGCGGTTGGCTCCAGCCTGTGCGCGTAGCCTAAAGAGGAACGGGCCCGTTGTTCGCTACTTTCCGTCCATGGAGAACTGGACTGGCTCAGCCCCACGCGTGGGGCCTTCGGTCGGCGGCATTCATCATCGCACTGTTTGTGTTCGGCTTGAACACGGCGACGCAGCTGCACGACGCGTTCGCTGTACTCTACGTGCTGGTCGTTCTCCTGATTGCCACCTCGTGTGGCCTGCGGACGATTTTGGCGACAGGTGCGGCGTGTATCGGCTTGTCGTGCCTTTCTTTCCTCGTGAAGCATCATGGTGAATCGTTCGATGATGCCTACCTTCGGCTCGCGGTCAGCATAATCGCGATCGGCGTTGCGACGATGCTTTCCGCACGTGACCGCCGTACGAGAGACGCGCTCGCGGAACAGGTTCGTATGTTGGCGTTCACCCATGATACCGTCATCGTCAGGGATCTCGACGATACGATTATCTATTGGAATGAAGGCGCCGTGAGGCTGTACGGATGGCATGCAGACGAGGCGATCGGAGAGAAAGGCTCGGCGCTCCTCCAAAGCACGCATCTCCCGCCAGCCGCGGCGGAGCAACTTCGCCTGGTCGGGCAATGGACGGGCGAAATCACAAGGACACGTCGCGACGGCCAACAGATCGTTCTGGATGTTCGCTGGAGCGTAAGGTTGGACAGTAATGGCCGAGAATGCGGGATTATCGAATTCGGCGCTGATCTTACGGAGCAGAAGGAGGCTGCGGCGGAGCGAGAGCGCTCCGAACAGCGTTACAGCGCCATTTTCCAGGCGGTAGCGTTTGCGATTTTCGAGGTGGATTGTTCCGTTGTGGACATTCTGTTCCGGGAGAAAAGAAGGCTACCTGAAGCGTCATGGCGTGATTGCCTGGAGCGCTTTCGTGACAAGCCTTACATACGAGACGCGAATGATGCTGCGGCCGCCCTTCTCGAGGTTGAAGATCCGCGGAAACTCACGGGTGCGCCGCTCCGTTCTCTCTTCGCCGATGAGAGTGTCTTCATCGCGGTATTGGCGCACTTGGCGAACAGCAATGTTGCTTATGAAACTGAGACAACCTTCGTCGGTCCCAACCGCCGCTCCCGGGACGTCGTTCTACGTGTCACCCGACCGGTCGGGGATTTGGAAAGTCGACGCGTGCTGGTCATGGCCCTCGACATCACGGAACATAACCAAGCACAAATGAAACTTCGCGCTGCACAGGGCGAACTGGCACATGCCGATCGCGTCACGACATTGGGGCAACTGGCGGTATCGATTGCTCATGAGGTCAACCAGCCTCTGTCGGCCATCACGACCTTTGCCCGGTCCGGACGGAGATGGCTCGATCGATCGCAACCTAAGGTCGGGGAGGCCCTCTTGTGCTTCGATGAGATCGTATCGAATAGTACCCGGGCTGCGGAGGTGATCACCCGGGTACGTGCATTAACGCGCAAGGAAACAGTTTTCTGTACGGCTATGGACCTCGGAGAGTTGGTGGAAGAAGTTCGGGTCCTACTCCGTGGAGAAATCCTGAGACGACACGTAGAAGTAAGAATAGAGAAAGCGGTCGATACGCCAATGGTATCGGGCGACCGAATTCAGCTCCAGCAGGTTATCATGAACGTGATGATGAACGCCATTCAGGCCATGAGCATCGTCGTCGATCGGCCGAGGGTTCTTGAAATCCGGATTGGGCGCGGTCAGGCTGGACCTGACACCGCGGTGTTGAGTTTTTGTGACACCGGACCTGGTTTCGGCGACATTGCCGATGGACAGCTTTTTGAGCCCTTTGTGACCACCAAGGCGCAGGGAATGGGCATGGGTCTCCCGATTTGCCGGGAGATCGCGCACGCACATGGAGGCACGATCAACGCATTGAACCGGTCTCCCTATGGTGCGGTCGTTATCGTGACGCTCCCCCAGCGGAGAGTATGATGGTCGGAAATGAGAAGAATGTGCGTGCCATCGCCCAACGGCCGGAGACACGCGCGATCATCGGAACCGTCATTGTCGTCGATGACGACGCGGGCATTCGAGCCTCCCTCGACAGTCTCTTCCGTTCGGCCGACCTTTGCGTCGTGACCTTTGCTGATCCATCGGAGTTCCTGGCCGCCGGTCTGCCCGATGGAGAGTGCTGTCTTGTGCTGGACGTACGGTTGAAGACGGCCGACGGCCTTGCGTTTCAGGCCTCGCTTGCTCAGGGCGGGATCAATATTCCTATTATTCTCATGACCGGACACGGTGACATACCGATGACCGTCAAGGGTATGAGAGCCGGCGCGATCGACTTCCTGACAAAGCCGTTCTCAGACGAGGCGATCTTATCCGCAGTCCACGATGCGCTGAAAATTTCGCGATCGCTGAGAAAGGAGGTGCGCCAAAGGGCCGATATGCAAGCGCGCTATGAGCAGCTTTCCGTGCGCGAGCGGGAGGTTATGGCTCTGGTGGCCAGCGGTTTGATGAATAAGCAAGTCGCTGCCCGCCTCGAGATAAGCTTGATAACGGTCAAAATCTATCGAGCGAATGCGATGAAGAAAATGCATGCCAGCTCACTCGCGGATCTGGTTCGCCAAGCAGAAGAACTGGGTATTCGAGACGAATCGGTCTCCCGTTACCATACAGAAGACGACACAAGACAACGATGATCGGAATTCCATGCCCAGGAGTCCGTGGCACGAGTATCAAGAGGAAGCGGTGGAGTTCCTGGAGCAGAGAAGCCAACCGCAGGCCTCGCCTCAAGTGACGTGCTCCCCGAAAACCCGGCCATTTTGAGTTGGAATTTTCCATTTATGATCCCGTAAGCGGGACGAGGAGAGTTTCATGAAGGCATCGAAGTTCACCGAGGCGCAGATCGCGTTTGTTTTGAAGCAGGCCGAAGGGGGCACACCTGTCGGCGAGGTCTGCCGGAAGGCAGGCATTTCGGATGCGACGTTCTACAACTGGCGGAAGAAATATGCGGGCCTGATGCCATCCGAAATGAAACGGCTGCGTCAGCTCGAAGACGAGAACGCGAAGCTGAAACGGATCGTGGCGGACCTGTCGCTCGACAAGGCGATGCTGCAGGACGTGCTGTCAAAAAAGCTCTGAGGCCTGCGCGCAAACGCGAACTCGTGGACAGGCTTCAGGGGGAGTGGAAGATCTCGACACGGCGGGCCTGTGCGGTGCTGCAGATCGATCGTTCCCTCTATGTCTACAAGTCGAAGCGCGGCACGCAGGCCGAACTGACACAGCGGATCCGGGAGATCTGCGCAACCCGTGTGTGCTATGGCTATCGCCGCGTTCATATCCTGCTGCAGCGGGATGGCTGGGCGGTGAACCCGAAGCGGATCTATTGTCTTTACAAGGAGTTGGGCATGCAACTGCGCAACAAGGTGCCCAGGCGGCGGGTCAAGGCGAAAGTGCGCGAGGACCGTCGTCCGGCGACGCACACCAATGATATCTGGGCAATGGATTTTGTTCACGACCAGCTTGCGACGGGCCGCAAGATCAGGATCCTGACCGTGATCGACACCTTCTCCCGCTTCTCGCCGGCCACGGATCCCCGGTTCAGTTATCGCGGCGAGGATGTCGTCCAGACCCTGGAGCGGATCTGCGGGCAGATGGGTTATCCCAGGAGCATCCGGGTCGACCAGGGCTCGGAGTTTGTCAGCCGGGATCTGGATCTATGGGCGTATCAGAAGGGTGTCGTGCTCGACTTTTCCCGCCCGGGCAAGCCGACCGACAACAGCTTCATCGAGTCCTTCAACGGCAAATTCCGGGCCGAGTGTCTGAACACGCACTGGTTCATGAGCCTTGACGACGCCCGGGCAAAAATGGAGGCTTGGCGTCAGGACTACAACGAGGTCCGCCCACACAGCGCCATCGGTAACAAACCCCCGATATCGCTGCTGAACGGCTCTCCGGCGGATCTGCCGGTGGAGCCTTGAACCCGGAAGTTTCCAGTTCACGCTGGCCCAAAGTCGGGGAGCACTTCATAAGTCAGTATTTGTTTTTATGAAGAGAAATTGTTCAGAAGGAAAGAGATGCTTGAATTGGAAAAAAGACGCTTCGCGCGAGATTATCTATATTTAACATATCGTCATACATGGCAGTCACTTTTATACAAGCCATCAAGCTCCTCTCTTGAGTCTATGTGCCGCTCCAATAAGCGCTGCTTACGGGCAAAGGCGTTCAATTCATCACGGATAATAAGAGACCCTTGGTGTCCGACGGCACTGGTTGGGTTCTGCTTCCAGGCGATCGCGAAATGCCTGGAAATGTCTGCCGTTTCCTGCTCTAGGAGATTTTCTGCCGCGTCCGCGTGCTTTCTATAATGCGTCACTACGTTGTCGAACAGGCATTGACCGCCATCCAGGTCACGAGCGACTTCTATTTTGCGATCGACGAGTCCAATGTATAAAAACGGCTTTCCCTTAATTGTCTCTAATTTGATCTTGAGAGCATGTATATAGAATCCGTAGAGTGGCCGCGCCATGGATGGGTCGGCTTTCTCCTTGATTGCCTTGAGTTGCGACAGATTGAAGTCACGAACGATCCTGACAGGTTCGGAAATATTGACCGTCCTGATTTCTGGATAATCAGGGCGGGCGGCACGCACAGGAGCCGATTTCAAAGCGATCAGAATAAAGACAATTCCTGCTCCGACTACGCTTATTGAATGTCCGTGAAGTCTAAGCATATTTTCACACATTTTATTAATGATATTGCAAATCGGTTCAGCCTAAATCATTTGCAATCTACGCTTCCGACTTGAATAAGAACGTCACTGACGAAAAATATACGTTGCAGTGTAAGGTACCGCCAAAAGGGCGCCTGCGACCGAGCATGAACTCGGCGGCATTCCGCCATTTGTATTGATGCGTTCGATCATGGTCGCCTTGGCCAGACGACCGCGACCGTTGTTTCGTGTGATGGCTAGATGTGACTCCGGTATATTCCCGGTGGAATGTCCTGTCGACGCGCTGAGAACGCGACCTTCGACGCTACTTCCATCTTCGATTTTCCAGGTTGGCCCTCGGCTGTGGGTGCCTATTGTCCGTCCTCCATCGACAAGAGTCGCGATAGGCTCTCTTAACATCCACTTCAGGCCATCCGAATCTGTCTCCTTGCACTGATAAATCTGGGCGCCGACGGCGCGCACTTCCAAAAGTGGCTTGCCCGGAGCATGATCAGCCTCTTGCCCAAACGTAGCGCTCACGCCAGCCATCGAGGTAATGGCGATAATAATGCCCGTCATGGAAAGCAAGACGTGTTTTCTGTTCCTCGCTTGGTATGTGCGCTCACGAAGAGACAAAAAATTCCGTTGGCCCTTACACATTCTATGATTTCCTCGCAGACAGGGAGTTGAGTGGCCACGTGAACGATGTTCGGGCTCTCATTTGATCCAGCACCGCGCACAAAGCCAGCTATACCTTGGCATGAGGGGCGCAGCCTATGCGCTGGGATGACCGCTCTGGAAATCGAATGAGAAATGGAATCGGTTTACAGGTGTCTAAAAAGCCCGCCTGCCGAAAGAGGGCGCCACGTTGCGGGACCGCCGGGGTGTATTTTCGCACATCTGAGCGCCAGAAGAAGGCATTTCAGATAGCATCCTTGTATTTTGCCGGGTTGGTGAAGCGGAGGTTGGGATGCGTCGATTTTACGCTTCTGAATCGGTCGTCAGGACGATGGCTCAGTTTACCGCGCAGAGGGCCGCCTCACTGGAAGCATATCGTAAAAGTAGATGCCAAATCTGAACCAATCTCACGAAGGTCAATCGGTATCGTTCATGGCCTGCGCTCAGTTCACGAGCGTCACACGGGACGGGAGGCCGGATCCTGATTGGAAATCGGAGTGGTACGGTAAGTTGCATAAAGTGCGCCTCCGGTGAAAACGATACCACCCACAAGATTCCCCAGTGTCACCGGGATCTCGTTCCAAAGCCACCAATCTGTGAAACTCACGGGGGCACCGAGCATCATTCCCGTCGGAATGGCAAACATGTTTACGACGCTGTGCTCATATCCTTGCGCCACGAAAATCATGATCGGCAGCCAGGAAGCGGCTATCTTGCCGATCGTTGAGGTGGAGGCCAAGCCGACGACCGAACCGAGGCTGACCATCCAATTGCATAAGATGGCCTTTACGAACACCGTCACCATTCCTGCAAGGCCGAAGGCCTCGTATGTAGTCGTCTTGGTGACGGCAAGCGCACGGAGTTTGTCCCCCAGTGGTCCGCCTGCAACATGGCCACAATCGGTGAGCGCGATCCAGAACATCGCAGCGTAGACCAGGCTGCCGAGGAGGTTACCGATGAAGACCAGAATCCAGTTGCGACACACTGCGCGGGCACCAATACGTCCCGCAAAAGCAGCCAGTGGCATTATGCCAAAATTTCCCGTCAGGAGTTCCATTCCCAGAAGTATGATCAGCACGAATCCAGCAGGAAAGAGGACGGCTCCTACAACGAACTGCCCGGTCTGCGCCGCGACCAGGAAGGCGAGGGTGGTCACAAAGGCAAGATATGCGCCAGCAAGCATTGCTCGGATCAGCAAATCCTTCGTGGGCAGTTCCGCCTTGAGCGCAGCGGCTTCGATCATGTTATCGAGGATAACAGAAGGTTTAACGTAATCAGCCATGGGGTATGCCTTCTTTGAGAGGCTTCTGGGGCCAACTGCTTGAGGGATTATAGCAGCTCGGTGTCATGGTCGATATTATACTTAAGGATACGTCGTCTTCAGGACGGTCCGGGCACGGAGGCGCTTGGTATCGGTGGTGATCGGTTCGCCGTTCAGATTCGAGACAAGACCGCCTTCGATGGCAATGTGACCTATCGATTGGGCTCTTGGGCGACTATATCGCTGTGCAACAGGCTCCGCACCCTCGGTGCAATAGCGCCAACCCCGGCATCAGTCCGGAGCCAACGCGACAATCGATCAGTTTCGTGATGAAGGAGATGAGGCAGGAGTCATTATATTATGGGTGTGCCATTTGGCGCGACGGAGAAATCTCCGACTTGAGGGGGCGACGCAGAAAAAGCATTGCCTCCACTGTCCGTCGCGCATCCGCACTGTAGAGCGAGAAGTAATACGCAGACTGTATTTCTGATTAAAACAATCATGTCCTTGTTTCCCCGAATAGGTTCGTTGGGTCTATTCTATGGGGTCATATAGTTCAGGCGCGATTTCGCCTCCATCATACCTTGGTATGGTCTGCCGCGACGAATTCGCCAACTGCGAATGGTCCTTCCTGTCACCACTGCTGCTCAATAAGCTGCATGTTACTCTCGGCATCGATGATCGGCGTACGCTGAACGACATTTTCTGGTGCTTTGGGGCTGGTTCGCCCTGGATGGAGGCTGCTGTGCCGATGGCGGCCCTGCACGGGACACGGGAATAAGCAAGTATCTGTGAAATGTGTGGTATTCAGGGTCAAGTTCGTAGAGCTCGCTGCGATCCCGTCGGTTTCCGGAACGAGGCTCCTCCAAAAAAATGACGGCCTTTATCTACAGAAGAATGCCTTCAATCCACCGGTTAAAAAAGAATCTTTCCCATGGTCCCATAAAATGCGTCGCAATGTAGGGCGAGGCGGAGCTTGGGCATGTGGTGGGGAAATCCGCCTTCATAACCGGTGCTTATCACGTGATCAGCAATAGCGATTGGACAGGGTCATTACGGATCGGCCAGCTTCCGGATCACGTCGTCGATTTCGATGGAGGACGACGCAAAAATAAAATGGAGGACACGATGGCTAGATGCCGAAGGGCGGATCGAGTGGGAAGCGGGTTGCGCGTTCGTGACGCCGCCGGGCTACTGGCATGCTCATTTCAATGAATCGGGTGCCGAGGCGCGCCTGATCCCGATACAGGGTGCGGGATTGCAGACATATCTGCGCACACTGGATATCAGATTCGCTTGACGGCCGAGGCTGGCAGAAGGACGTCCTATCCATCGGCGCGTCTCTTGCCATCAACGGGAAGAGCGCGGGTCATGGTCATGGCAATTGCGATGCCATGACCGGTTTTGTCGGCGCGAGAGTCAAAACGGATATGAAGATTTTCTGGAGCATCTGCACGGTCCTGTTTTTGACAGAATGTACGTGGCCATCAGACGTTGATCGTGCCTACGATCAGCATCTGACCGAGGCTTATTTCAAACGTATCTCGGTCCGGGATTTGCGGGCGCAGCCTTGGGCTGCGCATGTCGAGCGGAATATCTTGCAGATGGTCATGGTGAACGGGTCTGCGGCTTATGTGTTCTATGACACGCGCGTTTGTCACTGCGTCTTCATCGACGATCAAGCGCGCTATCTTCAGGTTCGAGAGCTTGCGCGGGTTGAAGACGAGAAAACGCGAGCCGCGCCAGTCTATATGCAATAATTCTTCCGAGGGCCATATCAAGGCGGTCATGAGAAGGATGAGGTTCATGGAAGGTTCGATGGTGCCGTCTGTGGCGGGAACATGGTACCGCGACGTTAAATCAATAGGGTGAGTTCGGGATCTGCTACGATGATTTTCGATTTTGAAAGTGATTTTGCCGGTTCGCTCCGCTGTATCCCGATGATTGTGCGGCAGAAGCTCGACATCGTCGGAATCAAGGTCAGCCTGCGGCAATGGAGCCGTTTCACCCGGGAGGAGCGGGGCGGGCTCACCGACCTTGTCTGTGAAAGCTCCGATGAACAGGCCGCGTATCGTGCGCTTGTCCTGCGCCTTATTGATTTGCGCAGTGATGAGCCGCCAGTCTGGCTGGCGGCGAAGAATCTGGAAGATTGGCAGGACGCGCGCTGGATGCCCGAGCCTGTCAAGGTGCAGGCGGCGGCCGACGGTGTGCCGCCGCCAACCCAGCAGCAATGGGCAGAGCTGACGGCTTTGCAGCGCTTTGCGCTTGTCAAACTTGCGCGATCGAGGCATGAGAACGAGAATTTTTTACCGGCGATGAAGGAATTTGGAATCCTTTAATGGACGGCGGCCTTCGGCTGACTTAACCGAAGGGAATGACCGGCCGTGCGCTCCGGCGCCGGCGATAACTCCGCAACCCGGCCGCGGCCGACGGGGGTAAGACCATGAGCAAAGAAAAAGAAGCCGAGTTCAAGCCCTACCATCACCCTGCGGGCGGCTGGGGCGCGGCCGGGGCGACTGCAAAGGTGCTCATGGAGCAGAGCGTGCTCGTCAAGGGCTCGCGTGGCCTGCTGTCGATGAACCAGCCGGGCGGCTTCAAATGCCCGAGTTGCGCCTTTCCAGACGCGGACCACCACAAGAAGCTGGAATTCTGCGAGAACGGCGCCAAGGCGCTGGCCCACGAGGCGACCAAGGCGCGGGTGACGCGGGAGCTTTTTGAAAAATACACCGTCACGGAGTTGATGGAGCGCAGCGACTACTGGCTAGAAATGCAGGGGCGCCTGACGGAGCCGATGCGCTATGACCCGAAGACCGACAGATACGTGCCGGTCGCATGGGAGGATGCGTTCGCGCTGATCGGGCAGCATCTTCAGGCGCTCGACAGCCCGCACCAGGCGGAATTCTACACCTCCGGGCGCACCGCCAACGAGACGGCGTTCCTGTATTCGATTTTCATCCGGGAATTCGGCACCAACAATTTCCCGGATTGTTCGAACATGTGCCATGAGCCGACCAGCCGAGGCCTGATGCCGGCCATCGGCATCGGCAAGGGCACGATCGTCCTGGCCGACTTCGAACATGCCGAAGCGATCTTCGTCATCGGGCAGAATACGGGCACCAATTCGCCGCGCATGATGACCAACCTGGTCGACGCGCGGAAGCGCGGGGTGCCGATAGTGCTGATCAATCCGATGCCCGAGCGCGCGCTGATCCGCTTCACCGAGCCGCAGGATGTACTCCAGATGGCGACCTTCGGGTCGACGCCGATTTCCAGCGAATTCGTGCATGTGCGGATCGGTGGCGATCTTGCCATCTTCAAGGGCATGATGCGGGTCCTGTTCGAAGCCGAGGATGCCGGTGAGGCGGCCCTGGACATGGAGTTCATCAATCAGCATACGGCCGGCCTCGACGCCCTGCGCGCCGATGTGATGCGCTATTCCTGGGCGGACATCACGCGGATCTCCGGCGTGTCGGAAGAGCAGATCCGGCGGATCGCGGGGATCTATCAGAAATCCAGGGCGACGGTCATCTGCTATGGCATGGGGATAACGCAGCATCAGGAGGGATCGCGCCTGGTGCAGCAGATTGCCAACCTGCTCATGCTGCGTGGTAATTTTGGCAAGCCTGGTGCGGGCGTCGCGCCGATCCGGGGCCATTCCAACGTGCAGGGCGACCGTACGGTCGGGATCGACGAGAAACCGACACCGGATTATCTCGATCGCGTTCGCGATGTGTTCGGGTTCGAGCCGCCGCGTGAGCACGGCCACCATGTGGTCGAGGCGCTTGAGGCCATGGAAGCAGGTACGGCGAAAATCTTTATCGGGATGGGCGGCAACTTTGCCCGCGCGGTTCCGGATACCGAGCGGTCCTATGCCGCGATGGCGAAGCTCAACCTGACCGTCGGGATCGCAACGAAGCTGAATCGCGGCCATCTGATCCATGGCAAGGATGCGCTCATCCTGCCGGTGGTGGCACGCTCGGAGATCATCCGCACAGCGGCTGGCGAGCAGTTCGTGACTATCGAGGATGCCATGTCAAATGTGACGGCGTCTCGGGGCGTGTTCGAGCCGGTGACGCAGGATGTTCTGCCGGAAACGGAAATTGTCTGCCGCATGGCGATGGCGACGCTGCCGGACTCGAAGACGCCCTGGGACCTTTACATGCAGGATTACGGCCTGATCCGCGACAAGATCGCCGAGGTCTATCCGGGCATCTACGCGGACTTCTCGGAGCGGATCAAGGACCCGAAAGGGTTTCACCTCGACATCCCGCCGCGCCGCCGAGTCTGGAGGACACCGAACGGCAAGGCCAATTTCCTGCTGCTGCCGGGCCTGGAAGTGAACACGCCGGTGGAAGACACGGCCATGCTGCGTCTCGCGACGATCCGCTCGCACGACCAGTACAACACGACGATCTACAGCAACAACGACCGTTATCGCGGCGTCTATAATAACCGCCTCGTAATCTTCATGAACCGGGACGACATGAAGGACCGGGCGCTTGAGAACGGCGCGGTGATCGGGCTTGAGACCTATAGCGACGACGGGTATCGCCGCTATGTCGATGGTCTCACGGTCATCGACTATCCGATGCCGCGCGGTGCGATTGCCGGGTATTATCCGGAACTCAATCCGCTGCTGCCGCTCGACTATTTCGACGAGGTCAGCGGCACTCCGGCCGCGAAGTCGATTCCGGTCAAGATCGTGCCCAGCGTGGCATCGGCGGTACCGATGCGGTTCGCCGGATAACAGCGTCCGGCAGAGGGGACGGGTCTTCCCGACGACATGTCGGGACACCGTTCCGACCGCCGGTTAGAAAGTTAGCGGAGCAGGCGGAACAGAAGTCATGAATGGCACCACGCCTCTTTTGGACCGGCTCGGCCGCCCGCTGCGTGATCTGCGCATTTCGGTGATGGACCGGTGCAATTTCCGCTGCCCGTACTGTATGCCGGAATCGACCTATCACGAAGGCTTTCACTTTCTGGCGCCACGGGAACGGCTTGATTTCAACGAGATCGAACGCGTGGCGCGAGCGGCGTCCGCGCTGGGCGTAACCAAGCTGCGCCTGACGGGCGGCGAGCCGCTTCTGCGGCCCGGCCTGGCGGAACTGGTGGCCCGTCTGGCCGGCATTCCGGGTATCGAGGATGTCGCCCTCACCACGAATGGCGTGCTGCTGGAACGTCATGCCCCTATGTTGCGCGCGGCGGGACTGAGCCGGGTTACGGTCAGTCTCGACAGTATCGATCCGACCGTTTTTGCGCGGATGAGCGGCGGACGCCCCGATCTGGATGCGGTGCTGGGCGGTATTGAAACCGCCCGGGGGGCTGGATTTCCTGGCGGTATCAAGGTTAATACCGTCGTGCAGAACGGCGTGAATGCAGCGGGCGTCCCTGAACTGCTCGCATATTTTCGTCATACCGGGGTCGTCGTGCGTTTGATCGAATATATGGACGTGGGGAACCGCAACGGGTGGGCACACGCCGATGTCGTGACCTCACGCACCCTGCTGGAGCAGATCGACGCCCTTTGGCCGCTGGAGCCGCTCTCTCCACATTATCGCGGCGAAGTGGCCCGGCGCTGGCGCTATAGGGACGGTGCCGGCGAGATCGGGTTTATTTCCTCGGTCAGCGCCCCGTTCTGCGGGGCGTGTTCGCGGGCGCGGCTTTCTTCGGAAGGGCAGCTTTTCACCTGCCTTTTTGCGACGAAGGGCACGGATCTGCGGACGATCCTGCGTGATGGCGATCCCGGAGACAACGACGCGGCACTCCGCCAGGCGCTCACCCGGATCTGGCATCAGAGAACCGACCGATACAGTGAGCAACGCGGGGAGGGTGACCGGCCCGCGCCTCTCGCTGAGACCGGAAACGGGCCGAAGGCCGGGAAAATCGAAATGCATTATATCGGGGGATGACATGACCGGAGACGGAGATGCACTGCTCAAGCTTGGCGACAACGGCATGGTGGACGTGCCGTGACAGTCCCGCTTTACGGTCTGGTGCTCGCCGGGGGGGCAAGCCGCCGCATGGGGCAGGACAAGGCGGCGTTGTCCTATGACGGGCATCCTCAACTCATCCGCGCCTTCGCTCTCCTCGCCCTGCGTGCGACGCGGTGTTTCGTATCCATACGTGCCGAGCAGATGGATGACCCTCTTCGCCGTGCATGGCCCTGTATCGTCGATACGCATGCCGCGATCGGGCCCGCTGCCGGCTTGCTGGCTGCCCATGCCGCCTGTCCACACGCGGCATGGCTGATCCTTGCCTGCGACCTGCCGTTGCTGGACGGCCTCACGCTCGATGCCCTGATCCAGGCGCGCGGAGATGATTGCTCGGCCGTCGCCTTCCGCAGTGAGCATGACGGCGAACCGGAGCCGCTTTGCGCGATCTGGGAACCGGAGGCGCTGGAAACACTGTGCAGGGAGGTATCAGAGGGCAAAGGGAGCATGCGCAGGATACTGGCGGGAGAGGGGACGAAGATCCTGCCGCCCCTTACATCCGGCGCGCTGGACAACATCAATACCCCGGCGGACCGCACGCGCGCCATGGCGAGCCTTGCAGGCGCTCGGGATGGAGAACGGCAGGAGCATAAATGCCGCGGATAGAATTAGAATATTTCGCGCAACTTTCCGAAGCGACGGGTCAGCGCACCGAGACACGGGATACGGCCGCCCTGACGGCGGCCGCGCTCTATGACGAGTTGCGCGCGCAATATGGGTTCGTACTGCCGCCCGGCCGGATGCGTGTTGCCGTGAATGCCGCGTTTCGTCCATGGGACCAGGAACTGAGTGAAGGAGACCTGGTGGTGTTCATTCCACCGGTCACCGGCGGATGACTCGTTTTCTGATGGCGGACGGCCCGGTCGATAGCGTTGCGCTGCGCACCTGTCTGCTGCGGGCGGAAGCGGGGGGCTTCTGCAGTTTTGAAGGCTGGGTACGGCAGACCAATGACGGCCGTCCGGTCCTGGGGATCACGTATGAAGCCTATGCCCCGCTGGCCGTGACCGAGGGGCAGACGATCCTCGACGAGGCGCTGGCGCGTTTCGACATTACCGATGTCGTGGCCACTCATCGCAGCGGTTATCTGCGGGTGGGCGAGATCGCGGTGTGGATCGGCGTTGCCGCTCCGCATCGGGATGCGGCATTCAGGGCGTGCCGCTATGTGATCGACGAGATCAAGAAGCGCGTACCGATCTGGAAGCACGAGCACTATGCCGACGGGAAGGCCGGCTGGGTCGCCTGTCATCGCAGTGAATAACAGTAGCCGGGTCAGCCCGATACCGGCATTAGCTAGGCCCTGAGAGAGTCCATGTCCATGGATGCGTTGTTTCATGCGTTGACGGTGGCGCCTCTTGGGCAGCCGGAGACGGAACTTGTTCTGAACGTCGCGGACGAGGTGCCCGTAAAGCTGACCTTCAACGGGATTTTTCCGCATGGCGTCATGATGATGACGTCCGATCATCTGGAAGATTTCGCGTATGGCTACTGCCTGACGGAAGAGATTATCCGCTCCGCCGAACAGATACGCGCCGTCGTGGTCACGCAGGAGGATGACGGTCTTGCAATGGATGTCACACTCACCGGGGAGTGCCTGAGTGCCCTGCTCAAACGCCGCCCACGGGCTCAGACCGGGCATACGAGTTGCGGACTCTGCGGCAGTGACGACGTCCCTGCCGTGGAGACGGTCGGTGCCTGTACCCTTCCACTGACGCAGACCATCACGGTGGACGCGGTGTGCAAGGCATTGAATGATCTCGATAGATGGCAGGAACTCAACGCCGCGACGCGCATGGCGCATGCGGCTGCATGGGCGGATGCCGATGGACACATCCAGATGATTCGGGAAGATGTCGGTCGGCATAACGCTCTGGACAAACTGATCGGTGCGCGCCTGAGGAATGGGGGTGCCATGCAGAGCGGGGTCTGTCTGCTGACCAGCCGCTATTCATTCGAAATGGCACTCAAGACCCTGCGTGCGGGCATTGCCATTGTCGCTGCCGTTTCGGCGCCGACATATCGGGCTTACCGCCTCGCGGAGAGGATGAACCAGACGCTGATCGCTATCGCGCGCCGGGACAGGCAGATCCTGTTCTGTGGCGGGGAGCGCATCACGCAGTGAATCCCGGATGATGACGGATCGAGCACATCCAGCCCAGCCTATGATATAAAACAAATATTAGGTGGAAATGAGTCTGTTGAAATCCGTGTGCCGCCTCGCCGGACAGATACGTCAACAAATGCCTGGATGTCCATCTTCCCTACGGCGGCCGGTTTCCTTCGGCGGTGTGCCCGATTTCTCGTCGGTCAGATGGCTGGTCGCGCCCCGCCTGGCGGCGCTCGGATTTTCGGTGCGGACGACCGTTGCCGCTCTCCTGGCTCTGGCAATCGCTTTCCAGATGGAACTGGGCGAGCCGCAATGGGCACCGATGACGGTCTGGATTGTCGCCCAGGGGACACGCGGCGAGAGCATTTCCAAGGCACGCTGGCGAATTGTCGGCACCCTGGCGGGGATCGTCTCGGCGGTTGCTCTGATTGCGGCGGTGCCGCAGCAGGCGTGGCTGTTTTTCCCACTGCTGGCAGGGTGGATCGGGCTGTGCACAGCGCTGGGCACGCTGGTTCATAATTTCCGCAGTTACGCCTTTGTCTTGACGGCCTATACCTGCGCTATCGTTTCTCTGTCCGCTGTGGATGCTTCAGATCAAGTTTTTGACCTAGCGATGGCACGAGGCACATACATTTTATTGGGTGTCGTATGTGAAATGGCGGTTGCGGCAGTGTTCGTGCCGAATGTGGCTGGGCGAGCGCGGGAGACGGTGCGGGCACGCCTGCAAGAGATCATCAGCCAGTCGGCTGCGGCGGTGCGGGCGATTCTGCTGCATCGGTCTCCGCCGGAAAGCGATCTACATCGGATTCTCTCGCTGGCATTTACGCTGAACGACCGGATAGAATTCAGTGCCATCGAGGCAGGGCCGGGGGAATCGGTGGTGCGCTATGCGCGTGGAACGCTGGGGCAAGTGGTCAGGTTCACGTCTCGTGGACTTGGCATGCGCAGTCGGCTGGCGGCGGTAGGGAATGTGACGACGGCCTCGAAGGATATCCTGCGCGCCGTGGTCGATCTTCTGGAACGGATGCCGGGCGACCTGGGTGACCCGGTGCGCACGGTGACGCTGCATGGTGAGGTGCAGGCGCTGTATGCGCGATGTTCCGCCGCTGGGCAGCCTACGTTGCGGCTTGCCGGGACGGGGAGCGAGGCTGATAGCGCGGTCGACGATCGGATTATGCTTCAGGGGTTGGCGCTCCTGCTGATGGAACTGGTTCACATGCTTGGGTGTTACGCGGCCGATCCCGCTGAGATGCAGTCGCCGGTGCCCTTTCGTCTGGTTCGGCCTGCTGATTGGCGCGCGACCATTGCCAATGGCGCGCGGTCTTTTATTGCCGTTATTGTCGCTGTTCTGATCTGGGAGGTGACGGCGTGGCCTGAGGGCGCGGTGTAGGCTGTTCTTGCAGCGATCGTGCCGGTGTTCTTCGTGATGCCGGTGACGGCGGACTATGCCGTACTGTGTTTTACGATCGGACTACCGATGGTTGTGGGTGGTCTTGCTGCGCGCAATGCGGCGACCGAGGCAATGGCGGCGTCTTTCGGGAATTTCTTTCCATATATGCTGGGGCTGGAAAATCATTTTCGGATCAGCGAAGCGAAATGGTTCAACACGGCTTTCGCCCTGCTTTGCGGACTGGGTTTTGGGGTACTCGTTTTTCGGTATATTCTCGGTTCATCCGCACTTTGCGTGCATGACACGGGCGCGGAGGAGTTTGAAGCCTGCCCTACCGAACATGGTGCGCTTGATCATCTTGAGGCGGCTGATCTGCCCTTCGACGGGACTGGTGGTCCAGGGGTGGTGCAGTGCGGCCTGAACGGCGGAAAGGTCTCGCCGCAGGCCAGTTACAAAACGGGATAGAGGCGTTCTTTCCCCCGCTTCGAGAAGGGTTTCCAGGGATGCCTGTGATTTTCTGGTAAAGAGATCCTGCATGTCTCTTACCCAGACCGTGGCTTGCGCCAGCACCGGCGCGGCCGTCATCAGGCGCTGGATAAACAGGACGTCCATATCTGACCGGTTGCTGGTTTCGGTCGTGAGCATCCGAGCCAGGTTTCTACCCATGGGCACGGGTTTGATCGGCACCGGATGAGATGCACCTGCCGTGGATCGTCTCGACAAGACCCGGTCCCGGACGCTTCCATATCGACCGGAGAATCCCATGGCGGTGATTTCACGATGCAGACGGGCGGCATTGTGACATCCTTCCTTCAGGCGTCGATCGAGAAAGGTGGCGTAGGGGGTCATGATGCCGGGCCGAAAAATGCGACGCTGCCACGTCGAGGGGTGACCCTGTCGCAACCACCGCCGGACGGTCTTGCGTTCCGCGCCAATTGTCTGTGCGATACGGCTGATCGTCTGTCCCCTCGCCCGCATGGCGGCCGCCCCCTCGCCCGGATCGCTCACCATTCCTGCGTCGACCGGCTGTCCGACCGGGGAGACCTCATTCGTGATATCGGCCATGATGCGCCTGGCCAGAGCGGCGTGCCGGTCGACGACGGTCAGGAACGCATCATGAAGATTGCGGATCAGATGCCAGCGATCTGCGACCTGAATGGCGGCCGGGGCGCCCTGCCGAATGCCGTCGGCATAGGCCCCTGCGCGATCACGGGCGACAATCTCGATACCGGGATGATCGCGGAGCCACGCCGCGAGAGTGTCCCCCTGCCGGTCGGCCAGAAGATCGACCACCCTGTTTCGTTCGAGGTCCACGAGAATGGTGCCATAGTGTCGGCCACGCCGCCAGGCCCAGTCGTCGACACCGAGCACGCGGGGCGTTTCAGGCCGGCCGGCGACCGCTGCCATCCTGACGATGCGCCGTATCAGCGTGTCGGCGCTGATGGGACAGCACAGGCGCGCCGCCATACGGGCACCTGCACTCCCGCCCAGCGCGTGGGCTACGTAGGTGTGGAGGTCCGCCAGCCGACACGTCTGCCGCGCGTAGGGAGCCGCGAATTCCCCCAATGGTTCGACGAAGGTTCGGCGCTGACATCCTTTGTCGGTGCAACGAAAACGTCGCACCGTCATCGACAGGGAAACACGGCGTCCATGCGCCGGCATGTCAGCAAGCTTGCGAACATAATGGCTGTGACGTCGATGCGACACCGTCCCACAATCGGGACAGGCTGCTCCATGACAACGGGATTTCGTCTCCACCCACAAATGATCAGCCACCATGACCGGACGACCAGCGGACAAGGACGAAGGGAAATCAAGGGCTCGAACGGCGGACAAGGGCGCGGGATCCGGATCAGTGGTAGATCCTCAGCCTTTCCCAAATCTTCGGCCGCCGTACAATCCCAGCCTGCACGCAAAGTGCGGATGAACCATATTCTCCCATTCAATCTGGCGTCGTTCAGTGCTTCGTTTCGGGCGACAATCCTTTCTGGTCTGCGCCGGATCGGACGTTCGGACGGGCAGTCCGATGAGCCTGCCTGGGTCGGAAAGATTGTGCAGGGCATGGGCGTGCTGATCACGAATGGTGCCCGCGAGAATTCCTCCATGACGGATATCTGGCTGCATCATGCCTTTTCGATCATGACGGTCGGACGGAACCTGTTGTACGTGCGCATGATTTTTCTGAATGAGTCGCTGCCGGAGGAGGCACGGACGATGGTGTCCGGACTGTTTCGGATTCTGCTGAAGCGCGATGTGCCTTCTGCTGCCCTGCTGGCGACGGCGGATCAGGTGCTGAGCGGGCTACGCGAGATGGAGCGAAGGGCGCAGAGTGCTCCTGACCGTCTGCAACTGACGGCGCTGATCGGGTGCCTTATGATCGTTACGACGGAGCTGCGGCAGCAGAATGTTTTCTTCGGGCCGACCAGGATGATGCCGTTCGGTATGGCGGGGTAGGGAACCGACCACCTGCAAGGCGTGATGGTCGGCCGACCTTGTTTAGTCAATGAGATGATTTGTGTAAGAGCCTGACCTGAAATGTAGGCTGGCGAGCGAGAGCGGCCCGGAACGGGTGGCGCCCGGCGTGTGTTTCCGAGCATCGGAGCGGAGCGGCCTTGATGGTCGCCCGCCGCGAAGCACAGGAAACGCGCGCTGGCTTTAAGAGGCTGTTTGCAACGTCATCCTGCCGGCGACGTGGTCAACGCTGTTGGCCTCGGGCCGCCTGTCGCCCAATCGAGGAGTTCGACCGTATGAACGACCGGCAGGCCTGTTCCGCTGGCGATCTGCATTATGCAGCCAACATTGCCCGCCGCGATTAAATGTGGTCCGATACTCTCGATATTTGCAATCTTGCTATCACGCAGGCGGGTCGCGTTTTCTGGCTGCAACAGGTTATATGTTCCCGCGGAACCGTAACAGAGATGGCTTTCCAGCGGCTCTACAACATCGAAGCCGGCTTCCTGCAATAGCCGTTTCGGTTGCTGCCGGATCTGCTGGACGTGCTGCAGCGAACGGGCGCTGTGGTAAGCGACCCGGTGCCTCATAGGTTGGATGGGTGGCCTTTGCCGCAGATTGACCGCCCATATGCGGCCACGGCCGATGCGCCGTGGCCGCCTCGCCGTCAGGGCGCCCTGGCGGGTGCGATCAATCCGGGCTGCCCCGTCGCACCATGCTCGACAACACGCCGTCGCGTCGGATCAGCCCATGAAACAGGGCCGCGCCGAGATGCGCCAGGACGAGGCCGAACAGCAGGAAGGCCAGTACGGTATGCGCCGAGCGGAGCCACGCCCATAAAGCCGGATCGTGCGGAAGGATCGGCGGCAGCCGCATGGCTTCCCCCCACAGCGGAATGGGATAGTCCGCGGCCGACAGCATCCCCCAGCCTACAAGGGGCAGGGCGATCATCAGCACGTAAAGCAGGATATGCGATGCCTTGGCGCCGGCTTTCATCAGCGGCGGCAGGTCAGCCGGAAGCGGCGGCGGCGGGGTGCGCAGGCGGTTCCCCAGACGCAGGATCGCAAGGACGAGGATCGCAATCCCCAGCGGACGATGCAGCGTCACCAGCCGGTGATAGCCGGGCCCGACGGTCGCGGCCATGAATACGCCGATGAACAACATGCCGAGGATCATGACGGCCATCAGCCAATGCAGGATGCGCGACGGAAGGGAGAAAGACACTGCGCTTCTCATGATTTATTATCCTTCGTGCCTGCGGGTGTCGCCGTCATGCCGGGTGTGACGGCAGGAGCGGCCGCTCGTTCGCCGGAACGCAGGAAGAACGAGCGCATATAGGCCGCCGATCGCGCCGACAGGATCGGATCGCCGGACGGCGCCATGCCCGCGGGTAGCACCAGAGGATCGAAGGTGATGCCGGTGCAGGGGCCGCCTTCCTCGCTTTCGATGGTCGTCAGGGTCAGGGTTCCCGCGTCTATCTGTCTGTCATCCCGCGCCCATGTCCGGCTGGGGTCGTCGATCGCATCGCCGGCGCCCGCCACCGTCACCATCAGGTGCCATTGCAGCGGATGGGCGTGAATGTCGTCGATCACCTGGCGGAAGAGATAATCATGATCGTCCGCGTGGCCGTCGGCGGGCATGACGGGTCGTACGGGCACCATGGCCCAGCGCACGGCCGTCTTCATCCCGTTCGCCGCCACGAACAGGAAACTGTCGAGGCTGCGATAGGTGTCGTCGGCGAACCCCGATGCAAGAGGGCGACGGGCGACCTGTTCCATCGCGGGCTGCAACCAGGGATGGCCGGCACGGAAAGCCCGCATGCGTGCGGGATCGGGCTTTCCGGTTGCCGGGTCCGGGCGCGATGCCAGCTGCAGGTCGTGAAATTCCTGCGGGGTCCGGACGGGAAAGACAGGAATGTCGTTGATGCCCATGCGCCATTCCCGACCGTCGGGCGGCATCAGGCGCAGCGCCATGCTGCGGACTTTCGCCGGCGCATCGGCCTGAAAGGGCAGGCCGCCGGCCAGTGCGAAACGCCCGACCACCGGAACCCGGCGCTGCTGCAGGACGGTGGCCGCGGAAAGACCGGCGGCGTTGCCGGTGCCCTCGAACCAGCCCCCCACGCAGACGCCCTTGGCGTGGTTGCGGCGAAAGCCCGGCTGCATGCCGCCGCCTTCACGCAGGGCATCCAGTATGCCGACCTGCGTCAGGCGGCCGGGCGTCAACCACCCGCCCGCCCACAGAAAGGCCAGCGCAAGCGCGGCGGGGGCCGCGACCACGCCCAGCCAGCGCAGGGCGGAAGCAGGCGGCACGACAGGGTTCGTCGCCATTGTTTCGATCCTTTGACAGCGTCTGTCGTGAAGACGTCCGGGCGGGCGGATCTATTCCCCCGGATCGGCCATCTTGCGAAAATTTCGCCCTCCCGCCCTTTTGCAGGGAATAAACCGGTGCCATGAGCGTCTTCGTCCATGACAACACGGATCACATACGGCAGGGACAGGGTTGAGCGACGGCGACGACATCAGGCTGCAACGCGCCATACCGGCCCTGAGACGCTATGCGCGGGTGCTGACGCGCGATCCGCATCAGGCCGACGACCTGGTGCAGGATTGCCTGGAACGCGCCCTGACGCGGATGCATCAGGTACGCGGACGGACGGACCTTCGGCCCTGGCTGTTCACCATCGCTTTTCGCCTCAATGTCAGCCACTGGCGCCGTCTGCGGCATCTGATCCCCCTGACCGAAACCGCACCCGAGCCGGTGCAGGACGCCACCCAGATCCCGCATCTGGAATGGAAAGAGGTCGTCGGCGCCTTTGAACGCCTGTCCGACGATCACAGGCAGGTGCTGCTGCTCGTCGGGGTCGAGGGGCTGGAATATGGAACGGTCGCGGAAATACTGGGAGTGCCCGTCGGCACCGTGATGTCCCGGCTGTCGCGGGCCAGGTCTGCCCTGCACCGGCTCGTCGATCATGAAGAACGGCCCATGCTCAGGAGGGTAAAATGACACCGCCCGACCGCCC
This sequence comes from Gluconacetobacter sp., assembly GCF_047721585.1. Lineage (NCBI taxonomy): Bacteria > Pseudomonadati > Pseudomonadota > Alphaproteobacteria > Acetobacterales > Acetobacteraceae > Gluconacetobacter > Gluconacetobacter sp. The sequence continues at coordinate 901 of NZ_JBDNXE010000007.1, read as the reverse complement.
CGTGACCGAGGACGATCTTCAGGCCTGGGTCGACGAGCATCTTTCGCCTGAACGACGCCGGACCGTAGAGGCATGGCTGGATGTCAATCCCGATGCGCGACGGCGTGTGACGGCATGGCGGACGGAACGCAACCTGCTGCGCGCCGCGATGGACGTCGACCTGCGGCAGCCGGTACCGACGCGTTTCGATATCGCGCATCTGAAGCAACGCGGCGGCCGGCATTTCAGCATGCCGCAGATGGCGGCGTCCGTCGTGCTGGCGCTGTCCGTCGGACTTGGCGGCGGATGGTTCCTCCGCGACCGGGAACAGCCCCTCGGCCTCGCCTCGGTCGAACAGGAGGCGACGATCGTGCATGATGCCGGCAAGGGCAGCACGATCGCCGAGGGAAATGTCGCCCAACTGGCAGCCTGGGGCGGCCGGACGCTCGGCCGCCCGGTGCGCCCCCCCGACCTTTCAGCGGCAGGCTATCACCTTACGGGCGGCCACCTGGTCACGACAGATCACGGCCCAGCCTGCGTCTTTCTCTACAAGGATGAAAACGGCGCGCTGATTTCCCTTTTCGTGCGTCCCATGTACGGCCGGGACATGACAGCCCCCATGCGCCCGATGCGGCATATGCCGGGCTATATTTGGGCACAGGACGGGCTGGGAATCAGCATGATATCGGACGCTTCTGTGCGTAATCTCCATATTCTCGCCGATCGCGCCCGGGATCTGATGGCGGGAACAAGCTGACGGTCAGGGCGCCCGCTTCTCCATGACCTTCGTCGGGAGCATACCTTCCCCTCCCTTGGCGAAGCTGCCGGTCCCGCATGCGCCCATAGCAGACCGGCGGCAGTCGCCTACATCCCGGACATACAAGCCCCCATTCGCCAAGCTCCTAAGCGGACAGTCCGCAAT
>NZ_JBDNXE010000006.1:25957-78081 GCF_047721585.1 Gluconacetobacter sp. | reverse complement strand
GCGCGCGTGTTTTGGGTACACGAGGCCCCCGGTTCGAGTCCGGGCGCCCCGACCAGCAAAAAATTAAAGGGAGTTTCGTTCCATGCGGGCCCGAATCTACAGGCAGGCAAAGACGGCCACCCAATCTGGCCAGGCGAATACCCACGACTGGATTCTGGAATACGGACAGACCCAACCCCGCCAGCAGGACTCGCTGATGGGCTGGACCGGCAGCCGCGACACCCGTTCGCAGTTGCGCCTGCAATTTCCCGACCGCGAAAGCGCCGTCGCCTATGCCGACCGACATGCGGTTCCCTACGATCTGGAACTGCCGGTGGCCCGGGTGCGCAAACCGAAACTCTACGCCGACAATTTCCGCTACGACCGGGTCCAGAACTGGACGCACTGACCGTGCTCTGGCAGAAGAAGCGCCACTGCGCATGCGCCCTTAGCTCAGTTGGATAGAGCAACAGCCTTCTAAGCTGTGGGTCGCTGGTTCGAATCCAGCAGGGCGCGCCAGTAGCAACGTTCTGGTACGAGGGCTGGTCCGCGTCGATCAGTCCGGCATCAGGGCGTCGTCAGGTCGCGAAACGCGACATGGCGGTTGACCGGAGAAAGCCGATATGTGGTATCCGTTCGCGGATACGATTGATGGCCCATACCGTTCAATCCCGCCGGAGAGGTGGCCGAGTGGTTTAAGGCAGCGGTCTTGAAAACCGCCGTGCGTGCAAGCGTACCGTGGGTTCGAATCCCACCCTCTCCGCCAATACCCGCAGAAAACAGCCACTCCCTGAACATCGCCGCCGCCGCCGCCTCCGCAAAATGCGAAGACTGTTCCTGCTCAGGATTTCGACGCGGTTGCCTCGTTCACCGTAATGACAGCTTCATTGGCGAAGGAGATAATATCCGCCGGCCGCTCCGTGTTCTCCTTCTGGGCCTGGGCAATACCGGCGGTGAAGGCCCGCACTTGCGCCAGTTCCTCGCGCACGTCGTTAAGGATTTCCATCAGGGCTGTATGGTCCTCAATCGCACGCTGGTCGGTGCCGCGTGCGATGACCGCATTGCCGACCATCAACGCGGGGAGCGCGACAAGCTGGATGCAGTTGCTGATATAGAGCAATGGCCCCTGCCATGATGCATTGACCAGCGGCAACAGCGAGAAAACGGTAAACATATAGACACACCAGATGCTGCCGAACATGACCGTCATCTTGACGGCAAGGCGATCATTGAATGCGTCGATCCATCGCGGGGCGCTCGGCGGCTGGTCGGCCCGGTGGCGGTCCCGGTAAAACCAGTTGAGCGGCTTCCAGACATGGGGCGATTTCAAGGACATGATCCATCTTCCTCATCGGCGACCGATAACCGTGCCGATCGTTCCCGGCCACTGTCGCACAGTCAACTCCCTGACACGCGCCGGCTATCAGACGGCAGCGCACGGCTACATCCGGACCGGTGCGCTGGATTCCCGGCATGATGCGCCGCAGCGACAAAAGCCGTCGACAGAGCTTCCGCTTCGTTCTCCCCCCCCCAATCCCCGTTCGCAGGGTAGATCCGCCCAGATATGACGCTCCCCGATCGCTTTGACCTGCATGAGCAACGGCATATGCCGGGTCGTGAGAAACATGCCAGATGCTGACTTCCATACAAGAAGTGTACGGGCATAGAAATTTAACGCCCCCCGATCAGGGAAAGACCTTGCCATGCACGCAACATGATCGTAGCTGTGTCCATGGCAATGCAGGGATGGATACGATCCGTCGGACTATGGCATATGCGAATATTACGGCCCTACATTTGTTATAGTGGGTAACCGCATAGCACGCGGCACACCCGGAGGACTCTCTTCCCATGATGCGTTCGCTTGATATCGCCAATACGGGCATGCAGGCTCAGACGACGAATGTCGAGACGATTTCCAATAACATTGCCAACATGACCACGACGGGCTACAAGCGTCGCCGCGCCGAATTCCAGGATTTGATTTACCAAGATCTGCGTCGGGCCGGGACCATGAGTTCCGATACCGGCGACCTTGTCCCGGCAGGTGCCCAGATCGGCCTTGGTGTACGCACCGCTGGCATCTACCGGATCAACGAACAGGGCACACTCGAACAGACGGGCAACTCACTTGATCTCGCGATCGAGGGACGCGGCTATTTCCGCGTAACGCTGCCTTCTGGTGAATATGCCTATACGCGCGATGGAACGTTCTCGCTATCGGAAGACGGAACCATCGTGTCGGCGGACGGCTATCCTCTGTCTCCCAATATTTCCCTGCCGAACAACGCCGAGAACATCACCATCGACCAATCCGGCCAGGTTCAGTACACCCTGTCCGGCCAGACGACGGCCCAGGTCGCAGGCCAGATTCAGCTCGCGACCTTCCAGAACGAAAACGGTCTGGCGGCGATGGGGCAGAACCTGTTCACCGAAACGACCTCATCAGGCACGGCAAATCTCAGCACGCCCCAAAGCGAAGGCTACGGATCGGTCCGGCAAGGCTTCGTGGAAGAGTCATCGGTCAACGTGGTCACTGAAATCACCGATCTGATCACGGCGCAGCGCGCCTATGAAATGAACAGCAAAGTCATCACTGCCTCCGACGAAATGCTGCAGACGCTGACGAACCTGAGATAACATGCGGAAGCGCGGGGTCATTGGGGGCATATTCGCGGCGGGCCTGATAGCAACATCCGTTGCGCATTCCCAGGCGGCGACACTCCGGAATGCCTCGGTCATCACGTCCGGCACAGTCAGACTGTCCGACCTCTTTGCCGATCTGGATCCGGGGCAGGACCGCGCTCTCGGGCCGGGTCCGGCTCCTGGCGCGAGCATTCAGGTCGGTGGCGCGCAACTGCTCGCCATTGCGGACCAGTATGGTGTGGACTGGCTCGATCAATCACCCAACGCCGTGGCGACCATTACCCGTGCGAGCCGCGTGCTTGATCAGGCTTATTTCGCTGACCTCATCAGGCAGAACCTGCCGGAACTCGGCAATGGCCCGGTTTCCATCGACCTCCGCGATTTTCATCCCATGATGGTCGCGCCTGATGACCCGAAGCCGGTCGTGCTGTCCGACGTCAAATGGGATCAGCGCAGCGGATGGTTTTCCGCGACTGTCTATCGCGGCCAGCCGAGCGGCGATATCACGCAGGATTCCTTCATGCTGACAGGCGTCATCCACGCGGCGCGCCGGCTGCTGGTTTATGCCCACGCTCTTCCCGCCGGCAGCGTGATCTCAGCCTCCGACGTCCAGATCGATGAATCCTATGCGGGACACATTTCCTCAAGGGCCTACACCGAAGAGGCCGATATTGATGGCATGACCGTGACTCATGGCGTCGTCGCCGGTTCGCCCGTCCTCGACCAGGATCTCCATCGCACCGTGCTGATGCACAAGGGCGACCCGGCGATGATCACATTCGCCGCTCCGGGCGTTCATCTGACCGCAACAGGCCGCGCACTGGAAGATGGCGGTGCGGGCCAATATATCCGTATCCTCAACGTATCGAGCGGCATGATCGTAACAGGCAGAGTGGTCAACGCATCGGAAATCGAGGTCGAGGCCGGGAGCAATCCGGTTCCCTCCGACGGGAATACACTGCGACGCCTGACGGCGCCTGCGCGCAACGCTTCGCGCGCGGATCTGTCCCTTCGGTAGCGGTCGCATATGCGCTGGAGCCTGCCTGTCATGAAACATCCCCTGTCCGGGGCGGTCCTCGCTGGATTACTGTGCCTGTCCGGATGCACCGGGCTCGCTGATATGAGCGAGATCGGCCATCCTCCCCGCATGACGACAACGTCAGATCCGACCCAGGCGCCCGATTACCGTCCGGTCACAATGCCTATGCCGCCACTCCAGCCCCCTCCGACAGAAGTCGGAAGCCTATGGCGACCGGGCAGCCGGGCCTTTTTCAAAGACCAGCGAGCCTCGCAGGTCGGCGACCTGATCACGATCGACGTCAATATCGCCGACAATGCAGCGGTGAGAAACAATACGAGCGCCGCAGGCAGCGGCTCACAGACATTTGGCATTCCGAGCTTCTTTGGCGCCCAGGGCAAGACCCTGTCCAGTTCCTCGGCCCTGGACACCAGCAGTGCCAGCGCCAATACCGGCACCGGCACGATCACGCGAAACGAAACGGTCACGCTCGCCCTTGCGGGCACGATTACCCAAGTCCTGCCCAACGGTAATTTCGTTGTCGTGGCTCGGCAGGAAGTCCGTGTGAATGGCGAACTGCGTCAGTTGATGGTCAGCGGTGTCGTCCGACCGCAAGACATCACCGAAGACAATATCGTCACTCACGACAGAATTGCCGAAGCGCGAATTTCCTACGGTGGCCGCGGTCAGTTGAGCCGGATTCAGACACCGCGTTACGGACAGCAGATTATGGATAGCGTTCTGCCATTCTAGCGCATTTCCACCGGCCTGAGCGCACCCATTCAAACAAAATCTGCCCTAACCTGTCATCTCATAGCCTGTCTGAAGATGGACGCAGGCGGGCTGTCCTCATGCCCCTCCTTCCTCCTTGTGCCGCACCGGCCAAGCGCGCACCATAAGGAAGCATGATCAGCCTCTTCGACCTCTTCAAGATCGGTATCGGCCCATCCTCGTCCCACACGGTCGGACCGATGCGCGCAGCCCGGCGCTTCATCGCGCATCTCAACCCCACGTTTCCGGTGGCGCGACTGCGCGTCACGCTCTATGGCTCGCTGGCCTGGACCGCCAGCGGTCATGCGACCGACAAGGCCGTCATCCTCGGTTTGGCGGGAGAAGCACCGGAAAGCGTCAATCCCGATGCAGCCGATGATATCGTCCACCAGATTGGCATCGACCGCAGACTCTTCGTGCATGGTCACCCCGTGGCCTTCGACCCTGCCTGCGATATCGTGCTGGATCGCGAGACGATTCCGCCCATCCACCCCAACACCTTGCAATTCGAGGCCCTGGCCAGCGACGGGACGGTACTGGATACCGCGCGCTTCTGTTCGGTTGGCGGTGGCTTCATCGTGCCAGAAGACGCAACGAAACAAGCCAGTTATGCCCAGCCGGACATGCCGCTCGACTTCACCAGCGGCACCGAACTGCTGGATCGAACGTGCCAAAGCGGCCTGACCGTCGCGGGCGTCGTCCTCGCCAACGAGAGCGCACTCCGTCCCCAAACCGAGATCGCAGCCTATCTGGACCTGATCATCGAGACCATGATGGCCTGCGTCGAACGTGGATTGGTCCAGCATGGCACGCTACCCGGTCGGATCAAGGTCCGTCGCCGCGCGGCCGCACTACACGAACGCCTGATGGAACGCGCGCGCCTCAACCAACGTCCACCGCATGAGGCGATGGATTGGGTCAGCCTGTTCGCCATCGCCGTGAATGAGGAAAACGCCGCCGGCGGTCGCGTCGTCACCGCCCCAACCAATGGCGCCGCGGGGGTCATTCCGGCCGTATTGCGCTATTATCGTGATTTCTGTCCTGATGCCTCGCGCGCCGGTATGCATGATTTCCTGCTGACGGCGGCGGCGGTCGGCGGATTGTTCAAGCTCAATGCGTCGATCTCAGGCGCCGAGGTCGGCTGCCAGGGCGAAGTGGGAGTCGCCTCATCCATGGCGGCGGCGGGCCTCGCGGCGGCACTTGGCGCAACGCCGCTCCAGATCGAAAACGCCGCCGAGATCGGCATGGAACATCATCTGGGCATGACCTGCGACCCGGTCGCCGGCCTGGTGCAGATCCCCTGCATCGAACGCAACGCCTTCGGTGCGGTAAAGGCGATCAACGCCGCGTCGCTGGCCATGCATGGCGACGGCGCACATCATGTCTCGCTGGATCAGGTTATCCGCACGATGGCTGAAACCGGCCGGGACATGAACCACCGCTACAAGGAAACAGCGCTGGGTGGCCTGGCCGTCAATTTCCCGGAATGCTGATCAATCCTTCCGTCTCAATGCCCCCATGACCAGCCGTATCCATGTATAATGATCGCGAAAATTTTCCAGAAGATGAATATTTTCGATGAAACACGTCATTATTATTACAAATCCAACGGCCGGGCATCATAGTCGTTCAAGAATTTCCCGCTTCATACGCCACCTGGAACAGGCCGGCCTGCGCACGACGATCGTACGCACGCACTATCCAGGCCACGCGACCCTCCTGGCCCGCAACGCCGCCGAGAGCGGAACCTATTCCCACATCGTCGCGGCGGGTGGAGACGGCACGATCGCAGAAGTATCGGCGGGCATGATCGGCACACCCGCCATCCTGGGCATCCTCCCCCTCGGCTCAGCCAACGTGCTGGCACAGGAATTGAGGATCCCCTTCAAGGAGTTCAGGAACGCTGCCCTGATCCACTCCGGGCATTTCACGACCATCTGGCCGGGCTATCTCCACACAAACGCCGGAAGCCAGCTTTTCGTGCAGATGGCAAGCATCGGGTTCGACGCCCACATCGTACACGGCACATCGACGCGGCTGAAGAGCTGGGTTGGGCGTGCCGCTTATGCCGCCAGCACGCTCTCATCCCTCTTCCGGTATGAACTGACGGAATTCACCGCCCTCATTGATGATATTCCCTATCAGGCCACGACCATCATCGTGTCAAAAGGATCACTCTACGCCGGAAAGTATAAGTTGACGCACCACTCCGCGCACGAGCAGAAAGCATTCTCGGTCATCCTGTTCCAAACATCCGGCAGGCTGGCCTTGGCAAGAACGATTCTCTCCCTGTTCCTCGGCCGGATCGGAAAGCAGAAGGGAGCGCGGACCCTGACCGCCACGACCGTCGAGGTGCCATCCCATGCCGCAATCCCTATCCAGAGCGACGGCGACAGAAAAGGGTTTTCCCCGGTTCATCTCGATATCGCCGCCTGCCCGCTTCGTGTGGCCACAGACCCAGTTCCCTCGTGACGAAACGGCGCCGCGCCCCATCAATCCGTCAGCAGGACGAAGCGCTTGCTCCTTCAGCCGCCCACAGGCAACGTGCAGTTTATCGCCGTTCGGATCGCGTACATAGGCACCGAAATAATCGGACCCACAACCCATCATGGGGACGTGAACCGGAGACCCTCTCGTCGCCGCCGCCACAGGCCATGGTGGCGCCAACGCCAATAGTCGCATGACCGAACATCCATCGCGTTCCGGCTGCCATGATCACGTCTCGGCCGGCACATTTTCAAGATCGATGCACCAAGCCGCCTGCGAAGCGGTGAAGATCTGTCGGCGTGGCCATATGCCGGGGTCGTCGTCCAGCGTGCCCGCCGGAACGATCATCAGTTGCCCGTTCCGCGTGGCATGCAGAACGGGCGTGCCATAGGTCCGGCAAATCGCGGTGGCGAAGCTGGCACCCGTCGGCAGATCCCAACGCATGACAGCCTCCGGGTCACCGGAAAGCCAGATGACAAGAATGGAGAAGCCATCAGGCCCCACCGCGCCATCCGCAGGATGATAGATGGCCCGCACACCCTGTCGAGGCCGCATGTTGCAGGCATGTCGCTGGTCGCCGACAGCATAGTTGGAATAGTATGCCCCCGGTTCGACCGTCACCGTGCCGTGCGCCGACATATCCTGCACCCGCACCGTGACCTGGCCGACGACCGAACAGTCCGGATTCAGCATGAACCATGTATTCACAATGCCGGGCTGACCGGTCGCCACCGTGAACTCCCGTACAAAATGGGCATCGGTGACCGATCCCATCGAAATATCGAAACGGGCAATGGTCCCGTCGGACCGCCGTTCAACGCAGCCGGCAAGCATGAGGGGCGCAACGAACCGAAGAGGAATAACGGCTCTCGTCGGAAACGTTCTCCGCAGGACAGGCCCAGAATGTCAGATCTCAGCGGTTCCGTCAGCAGAACGCCCGGCCTTCCACGGGTCATGATGGCAATTTTAGAATCCCCCTCCCGCACTGTCAGCGTCGACGGGTCACCTCATACAGCGCGACCGCCGCGGCATTCGAAACATTCAGGCTTTCCATGTCACCCGGCATCGCCAATCCGGCGATCTCGTCGCAATGTTCGCGGGTCAGGCGCCGCAATCCGTCCCCCTCGGCCCCGAGGACGAGGGCGGCACGCCGCTGTCCGAACGTACCTCCATCCAGCACGCCCCCACCAGCATCCAGCCCCACGACCCAGAAATTCCGCGCCTTCAGCAGATCCAGGGTACGGGCCAGATTCACCACGCGGACCAGCGGCACGACATCCAGCGCACCGGAAGCCGCCTTGGCCAAAGCCCCCGTCTCGTCGGGCGCATTGCGATCCATCACCACCACTGCGGCGGCGCCGAACGCCGCAGCCGAACGCAGGATCGCCCCGACATTGCGCGGATCGGTCACCTGGTCCAGCAGCAGCAGCGGGCCGGGGCGCTCCACGGCATCCTCGATCGCCAGTGGCGGCAGGATGTCGGTCAGGATCGCAACCCCCTGATGTACCGCGTCACGACCGCACAGAGCCTCGAACCGCGCCCGGTCAGCCCGCTGGGGCTGCATCGGCAGGGACGCTTCCAGCCGCTGACGCAGAGCGGCCTCCCCCTCTTCCGTCGTCAGGATCTGACGGATTCGCCGCTCCGGGTTCGCCAGCGCCGCGAGGGCCGGATGCAGGCCATACAGCCAATACGTACCGCGCGGCGTGGTTCCCCCGCTCCGCCGGGAAGGTCGGGAGGGCTCACGGGCAGCAGTCTCCGCCCGATTATCGGTCGAATGAGGGGCGATTCGGGCGTCCGGACGACGCGGGGAGCGGTTACGCATCTCCTTGATATAGGGCGAACTGCCTCGCCCGTCACGACGTGACACACGAGAACGCATGACAAGCCCATTGACAGGTCCCGCCGATAGCCTTAACCACCCTTCCCAACACGGAAGGGTGCCCGAGTGGCTAAAGGGGGCGGACTGTAAATCCGCTGGCGTACGCCTACGTTGGTTCGAATCCAACCCCTTCCACCATTCTTTTTTCAAAAAACGGCGGTAAAATTGTTACAATAATTGTAACAATACAATGACAGAATGCGCTCTTCCCCCCAAATAGCCGACCATTAGCCATCCGGTAAATCCAGGTCAGTTCTTTCCGCTACGTCACCCTGACCCAGCACGCCCGGGTCCCTGTATGGAACCGCCTGCCGGCTTTGAAGCCCCGCAAACCGGAAATACGTCCCGACATCGCCCCTTGCCTTTCCTCCGGCCGCGCTCTACTCCGCCCTGAGAAAACAAGCTGCCAAGCCATGGCCCGACTTGACAGAGGCCGTCATTCCCAGCATTTTTATTGCGCGGCAACAGAAACATGCGATTTCGGTTTCCGAATTACCGCGTCCGTTGCATTCAATGCCTACGGAGACTCCGTAACTTGCAGAAAAGCAAGCCAGCCACAGATTCCGCCAGAACTCATTATGGACAAAGCGCGAAAACCCGTAACGAGTTGCCCGCGTAAGTCCATTTTATCGCCTGTATTCCCGAGTTGGTCCAACACCATGTCACGTCTTCGACACGAATCCGAAAGCCGATCAGGTTAAGATGCTGATACCTCGCCTGTCATTCGGGAAGCTCGTGCATGTGTCGTCGATTCTGATGACTCTGCTGCTGGCGATGAACATGCATGCGCTCGCCGGCCACCTGAAGGATGACACCATAGAGGCCGACGACACGACGACGCAGACCCCAGCCCCGCAGAAAGACCAAGGCAGACCTGCGGAAACCACAGAACGCACCTTGAACACCGCGAAGAATGCCACCGAAGGGTGGACCTCGGTTCTCTATTCGGACGAACATGACGTGGCAAAGCGTGCCACAGGCTCGGCCATGCCGACCGCCGCAGCCGCCACCCACTCCTCCGAACTCTGCCTGGACGAAGATTGCCCTCCTGTAGCGGCGAATGCAGCGAAGCCGAGTCAGAGCGCCGATCCCGAAGTCGCCAAAGCGGAAGCAGATCTGGTCCAGAACATTCTGACGAGACAATCCACCTTCGACGACGAACAGAAAAACCTCGAAGAACAGAAACATATCCTTGATGCCGCCCAGGCCGCCATCAATGAAAAGATGCGGAACCTGGACAGTTCAATGGCGGCCCTTGCCGAACGGCAGGCCGCGCATCGCGAAACGATGTCAGCCGAAACAGACAGGCTGGTCAGGATCTACGAGGAAATGCCTCCCAAGGAAGCTGCGGCGGTGTTCAACATCATGGACATCCATGTGCTGGTTTCCATCGCCAACAAAATGAGCCCCCGGAAAATATCGGCCGTCATGGGGTATATGATGCCCGAGCGGGTCAATATCGTTTCGCAATACATGGCAGGGGTCAGAACATTCCGCCCTCTCCACACGTCTCTTGATGGCATGACCGGACAGCCTGGAGATTCGGCAGCACTGACCTGGTTACCCAAATCGAGGGCCGACCAGAACGCCCTAAAACTGTCGCGCCAGTGATCCTCCACCCCATGACGGAACCGTTTCACGACCATTCGTCCGATTCGAAAATAATCACATCCAACATTGTAGTTTTTTACTTTTGAACCCACCACGAAAGTGGATTGATTTCTTTCCGAATGTTGCACACGGAAAAACCGACACCACCGGTTGTGAAGGTGGGCGCGCGCAGGCATATTCGGCATCATTTCCGTACGGCATTCTGGAACACCCAGACATCATGCGATCGGAAGGCAGTCTTACTGAGGGGCAGGAACGGGCAGTCATGACAGTCAGGCGCGGAGCGATGGTACTGATGACCACACTTCTCGCGGGCTGCTCCGCCGACACGGTCGCCCGGCACCTGACGGGCCGTGAATGCAATGCCGGCTACATCCAGAAAGGCGAGGATTGGTGCGCGCCGCCGGAAAGACCACCCGTTCCACAGCCTTATTGCACCCAGAGCTGGAACGGTGTGGATTGCTGGGGCCGTCCGGACCAGATGCCGAACGTCGCACGGCAAGTGGCCCAGGGTCCGACCGGCCTGACTCAGGACCAGAACGCGGACCGACTGAACATGAACGTCAAACAGGCGCCGCCGACCAACGATTACATCCCTTGAACCCGTGGGACAGGACGCAGGGTCCAGAACAGGAACAGCGGAGGCAATCCGTCTTCCAATTGCCACATGACCGAATCCGGTTTTTTGCGGGTTTTCGTCATGAATTGGCGTTTCGCTCTTCCTGAGAAGACCGGCTGCGCTATGATGGCGGCACAGTGCTTCCGGATCGCGTTGATGCGCCTGACAGCGCGGTGGCAATGCGAACGGCAGAGATTTCGAATGATCAAACTCCCTGGGGATACCACAAGTTCCCGGCCCGGCACTGTATCAACGTAGCGGTTTTCTTATGCAAAATTTTTTGGCTGGCCTTAAGGGGCTCGGGCGTACGCGATTGATGGTGATGGGGGCTGCCGCGGCAGTCCTCCTTACGGCAATCGGCCTTTTCGCCTTCCGGGGCAGCGGCCAGTCGATGGCCCTCCTGTATGGTGGTGTCGACCTCAATGAGGCCGCCCATATGGTCGAGGACCTGACCAAGGCGCATATTCCCAACCGTACGAACAGCGACGGCACCAGCATCTACGTCCCACAGAATCAGGTCGCCAGCGCGCGCCTCCTACTCGCCAAGGACGGCCTGCCAAGCGGCGGAAGCGTCGGATACGAACTGTTCGACAAGAGCGCGACGCTCACCAGCACGCAGTTCGAGCAGACGATCAACGAAACCCGGGCCATGGAAGGCGAACTGGAACGGTCCATTCGCCTCCTGCAGGGGGTGCGCAACGTCCGGGTTCATCTCGTCCTGCCCCACCGCGACCTGTTCTCGACCCAGACCAGCCCCTCCCAGGCCAGCGTGGTGCTCGATATCGGCCGCGGCGGGCGTATCGCGCCAGACGGCATCCAGGCCATCCAGAACCTGGTGGCGGCAGCCGTACCCGGCCTGCGCCCGCAGAACATCTCGATCGTCGATACGCGCGGCGACGTGCTGGCCAAGCCAGGCGATCCCGACAGCCCGGATGGCCAGGCCAACTCGCTTGAGAAATTTCGCCACGCCGAAGAACAGCGCCTGGCCCAGGCCGCCGAAGAGATCCTGATCCCCACGCTGGGCAGCGGCCATGTCCGGGCGCGCGCGGCCGTCACCATCAATACCGACGAAATTCACGAAACCGAGGAAAATTACGACCCTAATCAGCAGGTCCTGAGGTCGCAGCAGACGACGTCCGACAAGAGCGTCAACACCGAAGCGACGCCCAACACCACGGTCGCGAACAATCTGCCGAATGCCAATGCGAACCAGAACAATCGCACCGGCTCCAATGACGACCGCGAGGAAGAGACCGACAATTACGAGATCGGCAAGCGGGTCCGGATCATAAGCCAGACCCGCCCCCGGGTCTCCAGAATCAGTCTGGCCGTTCTGGTCGACGGCACATACAGCAAGGACAAGGCGGGCAACGACGTCTGGAAGCCGCTGGACACCGCCGAGGTCGAGAGGCTGACGGCCCTGGTCAGAACCGCCGTCGGCTATGACAAGAGCCGTGGCGACGAGGTCAATGTCGTCTCCATGCGCTTCATGGCAGAACCCGAAGGCGCTTTCGGCGCGGAGAGTTCCAGCCTGTTCACACGCGATACCCTGATTTACGTCGCCGAATGGGTCGTTCCCATTCTCCTGGCGGTCGGGGCCATCTTCCTGGCGATTCGTCCCATTCTGCGGCGCGGCAAGAATCTGCCCGAACTCCTTGCAACGACGCCTCTGGAGACGCTGCCGGGAGCCCCCCCCGGCGCCGCCGCCGTCGGCCAGATCCCAGGGCAGCCAGGTCCGACTCTGGCCGCGGTCGAAGGCAATGTCGACGACACGGTTTCCATCGAGGGAATCGAAGGAAAACTCCGGATGGCAGCCCTTACGAAAGTATCGGATCGTATAGAGCAAAGCCCCCGCGAGACCATCTTCATCATCCGCAACTGGCTCGCCGCGCCGGACATCAAGAAAGGACGAGACCGTGAGTGACAGCGCCATGGAAGCCGCACCGGGATTCATGGCGCCGTCGCCGCCCCAGGTGTTCCACCTGACCGGCAAACAGAAGGCCGCCATCCTTATGCTGGCAGTCGGACGCGACAAGGCGGCCAAACTGCTGAAATTACTGCATGAGGACGAAATCCGCGATATATCCATCGCGATGGCCAGCCTCGGCATCGTCAGGGCCGAAGCGGTCGAGAGCGTCTGCCGCGAGTTCACAAAGAACTTCGAGTCGCCAGACGGCCTCGTCGGCACATATGAAACCACCGAGGAATTCCTGCGCCGGGCTCTCCCATCCGACCAGGTCGAAAAGATCATGGACGAAATCCGTGGTCCCGCCGGCCGGACGATGTGGGACAAGCTGGGCAACGTGCAGGAAACCGTACTGGCCAACTACCTGCGCAGCGAATACCCGCAGACCGCCGCCGTCATTCTCACCCGCCTGCAGCCCGCCCATGCCGCGCGCGTCCTCTCCTTGCTGCCGGAGGACTACGCGACCGATGTCATGATGCGCATCCTGCATATGGAAACGGTCCAGCGCGACGTTCTGGACAGTGTCGAAGCGACCCTGCGTTCCGAATTCATCTCCACCCTCGGCCGGTCGACCCGGCGGGACAGCTTTGAACTGCTTGCCGAAGTCTTCAATAACTTCGACCGCAAGACCGAAACGCGCCTCATGGAATCGATGGACAAACGCAATCACGACGACATGGAAAAAGTGAAGGCGTTGATGTTCACGTTCGAGGACATCAAACGGCTGCCGCGTGAATCGCTCATGCGAATCGTCAACGAGATCGATCGTGAAAAATTGCCACTAGCCCTTAAGGGCGCGTCCGACACCATCCGCAAGCTGTTCCTGCAATGCATGTCCAAGCGCGCCGGCAGCATGCTGCTCGAAGAAGTCGCCTCGCTGGGGCCTGTCCGCGTCAAAGATGTCGAAACGGCACAGACTGAAATCGTCCTGACGATCAAGAATCTGGCGAATGCCGGCGAAATCGACCTGACCGAAAGCGCCGGCAATGATGAAATCATTCCGTGACGCCCTCTCCCGCCAACCGGCCGGGCGTGCCTGACATGGCGGGAACAGAGACCCGGCCGAAAGGCGCGCGCGCGGTCAACAATACGCGCATCTTGCGACCGCTGCTCGATCTGGAAGATTTCGGCGCGGCGCCGGGACTGGATGCCGAAAGCATAACGGCGGATGAAGCCGCCAGTGCCGAGCCCGCACCGGACCCGAATCTCGTCACGATGCATCGCGACGAAATCGCAGCCCTACGCGACGCGGCGTTCCGCGAAGGTCAGGAACTAGGCGCGAACGAGAAGGAAGAGGCGCTCCGTCACGAATTCGCCTCCCAGTTGGCCTCTCTTGCCGCCTCATTCGAGGCCGAGAGCACCCGGCGGCATCAGGTTGTCGCGGAAGCCACTCAATCCTTCGTCGCCGCCGTCGTGGAGATTGTCAGGAGCCTGACGGCCCTGGATCACACGGTACTGGGCGGGCTGGAACGCGATCTTGTGGCAGATGCCGCATGCTTCGCCACGGAGTGCGAAGGCGCCGTCACGATCCGCTGCCGAGAGACTGACGCGGGCTTCCTGCAATCGGTCATCGGGGCGGAGGGACGTATCCAGATAGAAACTGTCCCTGATACCGAACCCGCCATCATCAGCATCGTCTCGGCGGCGAATAGCATTGTCATCGATCCGCAAGAGTGGCGAAAATCCGTTGCGGAAAAGATTGTCACCGCTGTCACGGCCCTGGCCGGACAGCGCGCGGATCAACGAACATCGAAGGCATAGACCAGGCGGAGAGAATCATGAATTCGGATACTGGACACATGGGACTGGAAGATTTCGCCACCAGCGCGGCGGCAACACCGGCCGCTGCCGCGACGGAACCTGCCGACAAGGATGCAACGACCGTTGGCGCCAGCCAGATGGAAGCGGTCTACGACATCCCGGTCAAGATCACGGCCGTCATCGGCACGGCGACCATGCCCGTCAGCCAACTGCTGCGACTGGGGCGCGGCGCGGTCGTGGAACTGAACAAGAAGCTGGGCGAAGCGGTGGATATCTACGCGAACAACCGACTGATCGCACGCGGTGAAGTCGTGGTTGTCGACGACAACCATATCGGCGTGACGATGACGGAAATCCTGTCCTCCTCGCCCACTCAGCAGGGCTGAAAGAGGCGGAATGTCGGCAACAGGCCTCCTTACGCCCCAGGCGGGATCACTGGCGCACGGGACCGGCAGTTTCGCCTCCGCATGGCTTGCCTATCTTGCGTCGTTCGTGATCGTCATCGCGCTGATTCTCCTCAGCCGCCACGGTCTGAAATATCTGGAGCCCTACCTGCTTAAAGGGCGTCGGACCCGTAGTCTGGCGATCGTCGAAAGCCTGGCCATCGACCAGCGTCGACGGCTCAGTATCATACGATACAACAGCAGAACGGGACTGATCCTGACAGGCGGCGGAAATGACCTGTTCCTGGGATGGATGGACGAGCAGGGCACTTCACAGCCGCCCTCGCCGCCCTCGCCTATCCTGCCGGCGGACCTCCATGCCGGCTGAAGGCGCACCTCCCTCGAAGCATACGCGAGCCTGCCCGGCCGCCATGAGAGCGTTTAATGAAACCGCACCGAATTTCACACGATGCGGATTCGGACCATCCTCGGGATCAAGAGGAACAGGGGAGCGTGATGCGTTGACGACCCGACTGCCCACGAACCGTCCTGCCGGTTTCGGGGCCATCATCACAGGCATTCTTGCCTTTGCGGTGCTGGCTGTCATGCCCGACCTGGTCCATGCACAGGCACTGACCCTGGATCTCGGCAAGGGGCTCGGAGACACAGGCACGACAAGCCGCCTCATTCAGTTGACGGCGCTCATCACCCTGCTGTCCTTTGCTCCCAGCCTGCTGGTAATGGTCACCGCGTTCACACGCATCATCATTGTCCTCTCTCTGCTGCGCGGCGCCATCGGCGCGCAGGGAACGCCGCCGAACACGGTGGTGATCGGTCTGGCGATGTTCCTGACCTTTTTCGTGATGCAGCCGGTCCTCGAACAGTCCTGGAACCATGGCATCGCCCCCATGATGGAAGGACAGGTCAGCGAAATCGATGGCCTGAAGGCAGCAGCCGAGCCCTTCCGCACCTTCATGCTTGCCAACGCACGACCGGCCGACATCGCGACTTTTCAGCATCTGGCCAACCTTCCGCCGCCGAAGACGGCTGCCGAAACGCCCTGGCGGGTCATCATGCCAGCCTTCATGATCGGTGAACTCAGCCGCGGCTTCGAAATGGGTTTCCTGCTTTATCTTCCATTCCTCGTCATTGATATCGTCACGGCGAGCGTACTGATGAGCCTGGGCATGATGATGCTGCCCCCGGCGACGATCTCGCTGCCTTTCAAGCTGATCTTCTTCGTCATGGTGGATGGCTGGCAGATGGTGGCAGGCGGCCTCGTCCGAAGCTTCGGCGGATGAGCCATCCTCACCTGGCAACAGGACAATGCATGCGCGCCGCATCGTTCCCGCTTTTTGACAGGTGACAGAATCCGTCCGCCACGACGAAAAGCCGCCCTCCGAAGCGGTATCGATGGCACCCGATCTGCAATAAGATTTAACGACTTATTAATTGATTTACGTCATGTCCAATAGCGATATCCCGGGGTATGGGAGACCTTCTTCCGACCATCCCTTCGGGACATGCCCGTTCCGGCGGCGGTAGACAAAGCGAGAATGGCCAACAGGCAATGCAAGCGTTCGAAGTTGGCGAGCAATACCGTATGCAAGGACCACTTCCTGCCTTCCGGCTCCGCGCCGGCTGGCTGGCCATCCCTCCTTCGTCCCTGACACACATTCGGATAGAACCACCCGTTTACAAGGTTCCCACAGGGCCTTGGAGAACAGGCATCAGCCCATTATCCTCGGCGCAAGCCAAGAGGCAGCCGTGAAAAGCCATCGGGATCCGGCATTCCGCCCGAAGCGAGACCGTATGCGCGCGGCTCCACATGACGGCGCCCCGCCAGATGCGTAAGGAAAGTTAGGTCAGCATGTTGAATTGGCTGTATCGGGACGCACCGTTCCGAGGCAAGATCAGAACGGTGATGCTGGGTCTGGAAGCATATCTCCTGCTTCAGATCGTTATCGAGGTCGTTGGATATTTGGTCCATGAGCCGATCCAGCACATGTTCGTCGTGAATATGTGCGCCCTCGCTTTCGGCGCGATCGTCGTCCAGATCATCTGGTTCATGCTGACCCGCGTGGTCACCGAGCCGCTTGAAACCCTCACCGACCTGGGTGAGCAGCTCGGCCGCGGAGATATTCGCGGGAGTATTCCCTTTCTCGAGAACAAGGACTGCACCGGCCGCATGGCCCGCGTGATGGTCGAGTTTGCGCGCAGCCTGCAGGAACAGCAGCAGGCGCAGACCCGCCAGTCCGCCATGGCCGAGGAAATCAAGCAGTCCCTCGAACATAGCCAGGCCCGCGACAAACAGACCCACGAAGTGATCGACGCTCTTGGATCCGCCCTGGCGGACATGGCGCGCGGCGACCTCCGGAGCCGGATCACCTCCAATATCTTCGACGGCGAGTTCGCGCCCCTGCGCGATGCGTTCAACAATTCGGCGGCGCACCTGAACGACGCACTGCGCGCCCTGGCAAGCAATTCCGAATTGATCGCGACGGGCGCCACGGAAATCTCGACCGCGTCCGACGATCTGGCGAAACGCACGGAGAAGCAGGCCGCCAATCTCGGTCAGGCCGCTGCTTCGGTCCGCACCATTACCGATGGCGTCCAGCGCACCGCCAAAGCCAGCACCGAGGCCAGTGCGGAAGCAAAACAGTCTCTGGACAAGGTGAAATCCGCCACTGCCGTCATGACCGAAACGACGCAGGCGATGGATGGCATCAAGAAATCATCCGATGCGATCGGCGAGATCATTTCTGTCATCGACGGCATCGCTTTCCAGACCAACGTGCTGGCCCTGAATGCGGGTGTCGAAGCAGCACGGGCCGGTGATGCAGGCCGCGGCTTCGCCGTGGTCGCGCAGGAAGTCAGGTCCCTTGCCGAAAAATCGGCCAAATCCGCCAGTGAGATCAAGCGCCTGATTTCAGTTTCGGCCGATCAGGTCGACAAGGGTGTCGATCTGGTCCAGCAGACCGGCCGTTACCTGAACGAATTTGCCGGCAGCACGCAGAATATTTCGACACGGGTCGAAGAAATTTCCGTCTCCACTCGCGATCAAGCCCAGCGCCTGTCCGAAGTCACGGCGGCGATCGGCGACATGGACCAGGTGACGCAGCAGAACGCCGCGATGGTCGAGGAAACGACGGCTGCCAGCCATAACCTGACGGCGGAAACCAGAACGCTGACCCAGACCATCAGCCGGTTCAAAGTCGGTAATGACCGTCGGGAAAACATGTTCGACGAAAGCACCGTCACGATTCCGTCGGCGCGCGCCCCCGCGCCCAAGCCCTCCCGGTCGTCCACAGTCAGCCCGTCGGCAACGGCGCTCCTGACCACGTCCTCCGATCAGGGATGGGAAGATTTCTGATGACCGCTGACGTCGAGACGCCCGCCGTGCCCTCCACCGCGCCGGTGCCATTGCCGGAACGCCTGGACACCGCGACGGTCGGGGTGCTCAAGGGTCTTGTGCAGCAGGCCGAGGCGACGGAATCCGCTCTGGATGCCTCAGGCGTTGCCTATGTCGGCGGGCTGTGTCTTCAGGTTCTTCTGGCAAGCGGTCGCCCCCTGGTCGCGCCGTCGGAGAAAGTCAGGGAAGCGTTCGCCCTTTTTGGGGTCAGTGAATTCCTGTCAGAACCGTCCACTCCCTCTAGCGAGCTTTCAGCATGACGGAAAAAAAAATTTTGCGTGTCCTGACGATAGATGACTCCCGAACCATGCAAGGCATGCTGCGCAAGGCGTTGGAAGAAGCCGGCTACGATGTCATTCAGGGGGGGGACGGTGTCGAAGGCATCGAAGTCCTCGAAAGCGCCGATCCCCCGCCCAATGTGATTATTACGGATATCAACATGCCGCGCATGGATGGCTTCGGCGTGATTGAGGCCGTTCGCAAGATGCCCGCCTTCAAGCATCTGCCGGTTATCGTTCTGACCACCGAAAGCGATCCGGAAAAGAAGGCCCGCGCCAGAGCAGCCGGCGCGACAGGATGGATCATCAAACCCTTCAGCTCCGACAGCCTGGTTGCGGCGATCCGTCGGGTAACAGCCTGAAGAAAGGGTGGACGGCATGAGTTCCGATATGGATGATATCCTCCAGATCTTCTTCCAGGAATGTGACGAGCAGTTACAGGAGCTCGAACGCGGGCTTTCCGCATTGTCGGATGGCGAGTCCGAACATGAGACCGTCAATGCCGTTTTTCGTGCCGTTCATTCGATCAAGGGCGGCGCTGCGTCTTTCGGACTGGATAATCTTGTCCGGTTCGCCCACGTCTTCGAAAATTCCCTCGATGGCCTGCGTTCGGGGCGTTTTGCGCCGACTCATGATGTCGTCAAGGTTTTCCTCAAAGCCATGGATGTCCTGAGCGATCTGGTCAACGAGGCCCGTGGCGGGGCCACGGTCGACTCGGCGCGCGTCGCCGAAAGCCATGCCGAACTGGCCGACATCAGCGGCACCGGCGGCAACCAGAACGCCTCGCAGGCCGCGACGACCGAAGACGTCATTCCAGCGGATTTCTCGCCCGTCCCCATGGATTTCGAGCCCGTTCCCACGGATTTCGAACCGGTCCCCTTTGATTTTGACTTTGGCGAAGAAGAAGCCACCCCGGCTGCCGCATCGCTGCTCGTGACTTTTCGGCCTCACGACGCACTGTATGAGCGCGGAGATGACGCAAGGAACATCCTGATCGGCCTGACCGATCTCGCTCGTGAATGTGACGGAGAGATCCAGACCACCTGCGATCGATCGGCCCTGCCTCCTCTCACCGATCTGCTGCCTGACAAATCATACCTCTCCTGGCAGGTCGTTCTGCCGCCCGCAGTTTCCGAGGACAGCGCCAATGCGGTCTTCGACTGGGTCAGCGAAGATTGCGATTTTTCGATCGTCCGTGAAGGAGCCGAGGCCGCTGCGCCCCAGGAACCCCCGGTAGAACAGCCGGAACCAGCCGAGGTGGTCGCCGTCATGTCGCCCGTGGAAGACCACGAGGCGCCGCCCCCTGCTCCAGCGCCTTCAGTAGCGCACCCGATCCAGATACTCTCCCCCCTGCCTGCTCCGGCAACGCCAGATGCGCATCCCGGCCCCTCCCCAGCCGGCAGTGCAGCGTCGTCAACGGCCAATGGTGCCGCCCAGACTGCCGCCCGCAAGCCCGAACAAGCCTCGATCCGCGTCGACCTGCACCGGATCGACGACCTGATGGACCTGGTCGGCGAACTGGTGATTGCGCAGGCGGCGATCGAATCCCTCTCCCGCCGGACCGATGCGGCCGGACAGCACGAACTGGTCCAGAGCATCAGCAGCATGCAGTCGCTGACGCGCGATATCCAGGACGCCGTCATGGCGGTCAGGGCCCAGCCCGTCCGCGCCGTCTTCCAGCGCATGCAGCGCGTGGTGCGCGAAGCGTCCTCCATGACTCACAAGGACATCGTCCTGACGCTTGAGGGCGAGGATACGGAAGTCGACCGGACACTGGTCGAAAAGCTGACCGATCCGCTGACCCACATGCTGCGGAACGCGGTGGATCACGGCATTGAAAGCCCGGAAGCCCGCATCGCCGCCGGCAAGCCGGCAGAAGGCCACATCGTGCTGTCCGCCGAACATCGTTCCGGCCGGATCCTGATCACCATCAAGGACGACGGCGCAGGCATCAACCGTCAGCGCGTCTTCGAAACGGCTGTCAAACGGGGCGTTATCCCGGCAGATGCGGTCCTGTCGGATGAAGAGATCAATAACCTGATCTTCATGCCCGGTTTCTCGACGGCCGCGCAGGTTTCCAACCTCTCCGGCCGCGGCGTGGGCATGGATGTCGTCAAGCAGGCCATTCAAAGCCTGGGCGGCAGGATCTCGATCAGCAGCGTGCCCGGCAAGGGAACCACATTCGGTTTCAGCCTACCCCTGACATTGGCCATTCTCGACGGCATGCTGATCTCTGCCAGCGGATCGACCATGGTCATTCCGATCTCGTCGGTCATCGAAACCATGATCGTCAATCAGAGCGATGTCTACGCCCTGCCTGACGGCAGCAACGTGATTTCCATCCGTGGCGACTGCATGCCGCTGATTCCCCTGGCGACAGTCCTGAAACTGTCCAACTCCTCGACTCCGGATAGCCTCGATGCCTCGGTGATCCTCGTCGTCGAGAACGAATCCGGCGCCCGGGCTGCCCTCATCGTTGACGAAATCCGTGACCAGACGCAGGTCGTCATCAAGAGCATCGAGAGCAATTACCGGCAGATATTCGGCGTGTCGGCAGCAACCATCCTCGGTGACGGCAGCGTTTCCCTGATCCTCGACGTCTCGGCACTGGTGGCCTCGGCCATTGGACATATCGACATCAAGCCATCAAACATCCGCGCCGAACTGGCAGCCTAGCAAGACCATACGGGCGTTCGACATTTAAGCAGGGAACCGACCATGACGGAACAGACAGAGCTCAAAGAAGCCACGGACACCAAGATCGTTAAGATGATCGTGTTTGCCATCGGCGTGCAGGAATATTGCATTCCGATCCTCAGCGTTCGCGAGATCCGTGGGTTCGAGAAGACGACGACGTTGCCGTTTGCTCCTCCTTATGTCTGCGGAGCCATCAACCTGCGCGGGATCATCCTGACGGTGGTCGATCTCGCGGTCTATCTGAATGTGCCGCCGCAGACCGACAACCCGCGCCGCGTCGTGGTCATTGTCGAATCGAAGAATGGCGTCGTCTGCGGGCTCCTTGTGGATCGCGTTATCGACATGGCGGATATCAATCTGAACGATGTCCAGGCCGTGTCCGAAGACGGGAGTTGTCTGGGCGGCCTGGTCCTGGTCGACAATCGGATGATCGGTCTCCTCCGGCTGGAGACCGTCGTCGGACAACTGGTCACGGACACCATTTCCGAATGAAAGACCAGTTTCCGGTAAGCGAGTCCGAATATACCGATGCCGATTTCCAGAGAGTCCGGCAGATCGCGCGTGAACAGGCCGGCATCCATCTTCCCGCCACCAAAAAGGCTCTCGTCTATTCCCGGGTTTCCCGCAGGGTGCGCGAACTGAACCAGAGTTCGTTCCAGGCCTATCTGAATTTCGTAACGACGGCCGCCGGCCAGAACGAGATGCAGAACCTGATCTGCGCCCTGACCACCAACGTCACGAGTTTCTTCCGGGAACGGAGCCACTTCGATCATCTCGAATCCGTCGTGATTCCGCAGATGGCCATGAAGGTCCGGGCCGGAAAACGCGGGCGGCTATGGTCGGCCGCCTGTTCCACGGGCCAGGAGCCCTGGAGCATCGCCATGTCGGTCATGACGGCGTTTCCCGACGCGGCCTCGCACGATTTTCGCATCCTTGCGACCGACATCAATGCCAATGTCGTCGCCCAGGCCACCGAGGGTACCTACAACGCCGAAGAAATCGAAGGCATTCCCCCGGCCAGGAAATCTCAGTTCATGGAGCCTACCGGCAACGGCGATTACCGGTTTGACGGCCCGATCCGTCGCCTGCCCGCGTTCCGTGTCCTCAACCTCAATGCGTCCTGGCCGATCCAAGGGTTCTTTTCAGCCATTTTCTGCCGGAACGTCGTCATCTATTTCGATGACGCCACCCGAGAACATCTTTGGCAGCGTCTGGCGGACAAGCTCGAACCCAATGGCTTTCTGTATGTCGGCCATTCCGAACGCGTATCCTGCGCAAGCCAATGCGGCCTGACACAGGTCGCTCCGACTATTTACCGAAAGGACCAGTAAAGCGTGGAGAAGCCGATAAAGGTTCTCGTGGTTGACGACTCACGAACAGCAAGGGCATTGATTCGGCGCTCTTTCGAGCAGCACCCCGACATCGTCATCTGCGGCGAGGCCGCGAACCCGATCGAAGCCCGGGATCTGATCATCAAGGATCAGCCAGACGTCATCACGCTCGATGTCGAGATGCCGAGCATGAATGGCCTGCAGTTTCTCGACAAGATCATGAGGCTGCGCCCGATTCCCGTCGTCATGGTATCCGGTCTCACGGCCAGGGGCGCGGATATCGCGATCACGGCGCTCCAGATGGGCGCGTTCGACTGCTTTCCGAAACCCTCTTCCGTCATGCCGGGAGGCGATGCGTTTGCCGGCCTGGCTCGTCTCGTCCGACAGGCCGCCCATTCCCCGGTCGCGAAGTTTCAGCGCACCGAGCAGGGCGCCGCCCAGCACCAGAAATCATGGACCCATGATTTCAAGCTGGTCGCGATCGGCGCATCGACGGGCGGCGTGGAAGCCCTGGAACAGGTCCTGTCGGGCTTTCCGCGCCAGAGCCCACCCATCGTCATCTGCCAGCACATGCCAGCCCTGTTCACGGCGAGTTTCGCCAACAGACTGAACCAGAAGATCGAGGCTCTTTCCATCGGCGAAGCCAGGAATGGCGAGGTCCTCCTGCCCGGCACAGTCCGGATCGCCCCGGGAGGCGATCGCCATACAGCCGTGGAACGACGCGACGGCCACTATGTCACACGCCTGCTGAAAGCCGCTCCGGTCAATGGACATTGCCCGTCCGTCGATGTCCTGTTTGACTCCGTCGCCGAGTCTGCGGGCAACCATGCCCTGGGCATCATCCTGACCGGAATGGGGCAGGATGGCGCCGAAGGCCTGCTTGCAATGCACCGGGCCGGAGCCTGGACAATTGCACAAGACAAGGCGTCTTCCGTCGTCTATGGAATGCCGCGGGTTGCAGCCGAGCTTGGTGCGACCTCCCAGATCGTCCCCCTTGGTCAGATCAGTGCTGCCGCCATGAACGCCCAAATACGCTGATACAAGCCGAACGACAGCGCGATCGTGCATCACAGCCACGCGCGCACAGCGAGTGATACCGGCGCCCCAGCCAGACTTAAAAAGGGAAAGAGGAGGAAAAATTGCCCGCGGCCTCACAGATCAGGGTCCTCATCGTCGATGACCAGTCTTCCATTCGCCAGATCCTGGCCAACAGCCTGTTGCAACTGGGTTTCGCCCATATCGCCCAGAGAAAGGACGGCAAGGAAGCCATTGAGTATCTTGCCCAGAACCCGACGCACCTCGTCATTTCCGACTTCAACATGCCTGTCATGGACGGTCTGGAACTGCTTCGTGGCGTTCGCGGCAATCCCAAGACTCAGAAGGTCGCCTTCATCATCCTGACCGGCGAAGCCAGCCGCGACCTCGTTCAGGAGGCCGTCAAGGCGGGGGTGAACAATTTTCTCGCCAAGCCCTACACGGTCGCGAAACTGCGGGAAGTGCTCGAGAAGGTATTCGGACCCATAACGTGACCCACGCATTGGCACCCACGACAGTTGTACAGGGCGAAGTCGTCGTTTCGGACAATCCGTCTGCTCTTCTCACGACCCTTCTGGGGTCCTGCATTTCGGTGTGCATGTTCGATCCGGTGACGCAGGTCGGTGGTATGAACCATTTTCTCTTGCCCGGCGGGGGCGAGAGTCATGATGGCACGGCCATGCGTTTCGGTGTCAATGCCATGGAAAAGCTCATCAACGGCATTCTCAAGGCGGGCGGCAAACGCGACCGCCTGCGCTGCAAGGCGTTCGGAGGGGCTGCGATCGTCCCGTCCCTCGGCCGCATCGGGCATGAAAACAGCGTTTTCGTCCGGCAATATCTGGCGGACGAAGGCATCCCCTGCATCGCCCAGAGCCTCGGAGGCACGCAGGCCAGGCGCGTGCGATTCTGGCCGACATCGGGAAAAGCCCAGCAGAACCTGATACAGGATGGCCAGGCCATCGTTCGTCAGGAAGAAGCTTATAACCGGCAGGAAGCCGAAGCCGAACGCAGATGGGCGCGCGAGGCCAGTTCCAGCATTGAACTGTTCTGATCACCTGAGCGTGGAAAGAGAGACAGCGATGACCATGCATTCCACCGTCACACAAGGGCCCCCCCCTGTGAAAATCACGGTGCATGATACTGTCTTCAAGGTTCTGCGCCTTCTGGACATGGCCGGTGAAGAACTCACAAACGCCCAGCAGGCAGTCGCGGAATGCATGCGCGACACGTCCATGACCAGTTCGGAAATATGCCGCCTGCAAAAGCTGGACCTGGCAACGCAGACAGTCGCCTCCGCAGCGACAGTACTCAAGAACCTGATGTCTCTTGCCCCGACCGGCATCAAGGACACTGTCAGCGTGGCCCGCTTGTACGAGGGGATCACACTCGGCGACGTCGTGCAGGTGCTGAAGGGTGAAGACACACCGGGTCACACCACGACGCCCGGTGAAATGGACCTCTTTTAGGAGACTGCCTGAAAAAATCCTCTGGTGAGAGCGTGATGCCTGCTTCCAGCACCATCTGACTCACGCCCCGGCATTGCAGCCCGCCATGCTACCGCCAGCAGCGATTTTTGCAGACAGGCTCTTATTCCAAATCGACGCGCCCTACCAAATCGGCTTGGGATTTATCTCCTGCCAGAAACAGACATGTCCACTCCGGTGATCAGGCCAAGGCAGAGGAACCCTGCACTTTCCCTCCCGGAGCCATTTCCAGGCCGGCGAGAACATTTTCCGCAATCTCGATCAGGGGAACAAGAGACATTTCCGGATCCAGAATGGCTTGGATGCCATATTTCTGCGCCTGATCGGCCAGCCTGACAAAAAGCCTCCGATCCTCCTCCACCGTCAGACCATTATCGAGGATATTGGCCTTCATGATCATCGACCATAGACGCTGATGCCGGTCCAGTGCGCGGCTGCGAACCTGCGAATCGGCGCTCTGGTTAGCGGCTTCCAGTTCATCGATAAGCATTCTGAAACAAACCGCTTCGGCCTCCCTCCCCGTCAGGGAAGTTTCCGTCACGGTCTGGTAAGCCCGAA
This sequence comes from Gluconacetobacter sp., assembly GCF_047721585.1. Classification (NCBI taxonomy): domain Bacteria; kingdom Pseudomonadati; phylum Pseudomonadota; class Alphaproteobacteria; order Acetobacterales; family Acetobacteraceae; genus Gluconacetobacter; species Gluconacetobacter sp. Next base: position 52,166 of record NZ_JBDNXE010000006.1, on the reverse strand, counting down.
GTGCTGGATGAATCATCGTCGTACCGTCTGCAATTTGTCATAATGGACACCCATTGTCTTAGCCTACTCCGCGCGCAAAGACCATCCCGCCCGCCCCTCGGCACAGAGCATTTCCTCTATCCCGGCCTGGCGCATTCCACAGGAAAAATGCTCATCGCGCCTCTCTGGTAACCTTCTCTTAGCCATTTCCCGATTTTGTGGCCTGGACCTGGTCTACCCCAGGATAGTCCGCATGGAGAAAATGCCGTGAGCCTTTCCATCAACAACAACGCCTCTTCGAAAGTCGCCATCGAGACGCTGAATGCCGTCCAGACCGACCTGAGCAGCACGCAGAACGTCGTCTCGACCGGCCTGAAGGTTTCCACCGCCGCCGACAACGCCGCTGCCTTCGGCATCGCGCAGCAGATGCAGGGCAACGTCTCCGGCCAGAGCGCCGTGAATGACGGCCTGTCCTTCGCCGCCCAGACGGTCAGCTCGACGGCCAGCGCCGCCAACCAGATCATCAGCGTGCTGCAGCAAGTGCAGCAGGCCGTCACCTCGCTGGGCAACAGCTTCGGCGTCGATGCCTCCGAATCCCAGATCGGCACTCAGATCAACGGCTATCTCGCCCAGATCGATACGATCGCACGCAATGCAACCTTCAATGGCGTCAACCTGCTGGCACCGGATTACAACAACGCAGCAGTCGGAACCAAGCTGGGCATCAGCACCAGCAAGCTGAGCTATGTCGCTGGCCTTCAGGGCGATGTCACGACGGTCACCGGCTTCGCCGCCTCGACCGGCAACGGCTCGATCGGCAAGTACCTGACGTCTTCGGGTGGGTCTCTTGGCGCCTCGAGCACGAGCACTCTGACCGACCTTCTCGGCCTTTCCACCGGCGGCGTCGCCGGCAAGAACCCGACGGCCAACGTGTTCGTGACGACCGACGGCGCATTCGGCTCCAGCTACGTCGGCTCCGGCGTCGCGTCCGTTGCGAAAATGATCAAGCAGGTTCAGGCCGCGATCAAGGCGATGACCTACGTCACGTCGGACCTGGGTTCGAACACCAACGTGATCAAGAGCATGAGCACCTACGGCTCGACGATCTCCGACAACCTGACCAACGGCATTGGCGCCCTGACCGACGCCGATATGGCTGCTGCCAGCGCGAAGCTGACCTCGCTGCAGACCAAGCAGCAGCTGGCCATCAAGTCGCTGACGATTGCCAACTCGCAGTCGCAGAACATCCTGTCGATGTTCCAGTAATCCATTCCCGCGCTCACAGCGTAGTATGGATGATGCCCCCGGCAATTGCCGGGGGCATTTTTTATGCCCCTTGTCGAACCCGGTTGAAAAATAACCGGCTACAGCAGGCCAGCCATTCCCCGAAGCCGCATACGCATCATGCGTCCCAGCGGTCTTTCCCCCGCCGGATCAGATCGTCATTCCACAGGACCGTTCAGAATCCTGACGGCCAGAACGATCGGATTCCCCGAAGAATCCGCTCCTGCCTGAAAGCTCTGCCACTTTCCCGGCGAGAACACCCATGTCCCGGCAAAGCTCGCGACGAATCCATGCGGCCTGCATGTGCCGTTACCAGCACCATCCTGCTGCTGACCATCGTCCTGCAAGCTACATTGCGCCATATCCGCCGCGGCTAGCGGAACATAGACCGTTGCATCCATCTGCGCGGTGCGGCCGCGTATTTGCAGCGTTCCATCGACGCCCGTCTTCTGCCCCACCGAACCGCCCGCCGCCCCGCCATCAGGCGTACCGCGCGTCACGACATCGGTGAATTTGGTTGCATCCGTCGCGCAGATCTCAATCGAAGCCTCACCGAGCGGCAGATTCGGATCTCCGGCATTATTCTGTCGTGTGATCGCCTGGATTTCAGCGATATGCACCGGCCCCGCCGGGCAGTGGAGGCCGTCATCTCCGATATGCGCGGTCGTGTTCGTACCGCCATTGCTGCTACCCCTGGCCACGGCAGTTCCGCAGCCACCACCCACGGCCAACAAGGCAACCAGCGCCGTCGCGTAGGCCAATCGTCTCCTGCCGGCTTCGGCACGGGCAGCATTCACCGAACGTCGCATATTGACTCTGTAAGACCTATCAACGCCGTACTCCACGTACATGCGACCGGGCGATCTTCTGTCGCCATGCCACGACGGCTCAGACGCCCCATGATGGCTGAAGCGCGCGAACACACCCTCTATCATGATCCCTACCCGCCGCACAGCGTCCGACAGAGACGAATTTATCCACCGACCACCCAACGCCTTGATCGCCAGCCCAACCGATTCCGCCCGCTCAAAAGCGTTCCCGATCAGTCATGCTGTTTCGATTAAAGGTAAAAAACGGTGGCCTTGCCGTTATGGCAAGACTAGGTTAGGCACTGAATCCTGGTACTCTGTCGGGGATCTCCGACCAGGCAGCAAGGGGCGCAGCACGCACACGATGATCAGCGACATCACCACCCGCAGCTTCGATGCGCTCAACGCCTATGGGCAGACACAGAAGGCGTTGCAGCCTTCGACCGACGACACCCAGAACGACGCCTCGTCCGATAGCGTATCCAGCTTCGGCAATGTTCTGGACGGCGCGCTCAAGAACGCGGTTCAGACGGGCAAGAGCGCCGAGACGCTGACGGCCCAGGGCCTGTCCGGAAAAGGCAACCTGACCGACATCGCAACGTCCGTGGAAGAAGCGAAGCTGACCCTTCAGACCGTCACCACGGTTCGGGACCGGATCGTTCAGGCCTATCAGGACGTCATGAAGATGTCGATCTAAGCCGTCACGCATGCAGCATACGGTCGATATCCACGAAATCCTGCGCCAGACCCTGCTTGTGGCGGTCAAAATGGGGGCTCCGTCCCTTTTGTCGTCCCTCTGCGCGGGCATTCTGGTTTCGTTGTTCCAGGCCGTAACCCAGGTAAACGAGGCGACCCTGTCCTTCGTGCCGAAATTCATAGCCGCGACAGCCGCTCTCATGCTGACGGGCTCGTTCATGTATTCCACACTTCATACCTACGCCCACACCATTTTCGACCAGATGATCATGGTGGGCGGTTCGTGAAAGCAGGCCGCATGCCGGCGGCGCCTCTTCCGGAATGACCGGGGACCTGTTCTTTCCCGGCGGCTCCATCCCCGTACTGGCTGCCATGTTTCTGCTGATCCTGTGCCGGGTCAGCGCCATGGTCATGACGGCCCCCGGCTTTGGCGAAACCACCTCCCCCATGGTGGTCCGGGCCGGAATCGCGCTGGTTGTCACCATTACCATCCTGCCGGTGGTGCAGGACCACCTCGCGGCCGTATCCGGGCCGGCACTGCATCATCCGTTCATGGTGCTGGCCATCATCGTGGGCGAACTTCTATGCGGCGCATTCATCGGACTCCTGGCCCGGCTCATTTCCATGGCGCTGATTATTGCGATGCAGTTCATCGCCGTCCTTGCCGGCCTGGCCAGCATCCTGCAGCCGGACCCGGAACTCGGGGCATCCAGCACGGCTATCAGCCATATGGCCTCCGCTCTAACGCCGGTCATCTTTCTATCTACCGGACTGTATGTCTTCCCTCTGGCCGCGGTGACAGGCTCTTACCACCTGTTTCCGCCCGGCCACATGCCGATGCTCGGCGACATGACGAAGAGCATCGTCGCTGCCACGGCACAGTCATTCGTCCTGGCGCTGCAATTAGCCGCCCCTTTTGTCCTGATCGGAACCTTGTGGCCGGCCATGCTGGGCGTACTGAACCGCCTAATGCCGTCCATCCAGGTCTACGGTATTGCCATGCCGGCCCAATTACTGGGCGGTATCCTTCTGCTGGCCATGCTGATCCAGGTCATGACCGGCGTCTGGCAGGAAAGAATGAACGATCTGCTCGTCGCGCTGCCCGGCGTAGGTGCAACGCCGCCACCACATTGACATACCGTGGCCCGGCCGCCATCCACACGGCGCACTATGCCGGGACCTCGGACATGCCGATAGCGCGGCGCTCCCTTTTTCGGCGGGGTGCGCCCGTCCGGCATGTCGGCACCATAAGAGGATAGGCCCACGTGGCGGAAGAAGGATCAACCAGCGACGACAAGTCGCAGGCCCCGACCGGAAAGCGGCTACAGAAGGCACGCGAGGAAGGCAATGTCGCCCACTCCCGCGAAACGCAGATGTTCCTGATCCTAAGCGCGTTTCTGGCCGTCTTCACGATGACGACCGCCGTCTCGGGCAGCACGTTTCTCCGCCACATGCGGGGCTTGATGGAGCATTTCGACACAGTCTCGCCCGATGGCGGCGCACTTTATCTCGCCCTCCAGCAGTCCATCCGCGAAGGCATCCTGCTGGCAGCGCCCCTGGCACTCGTTTGCGCAGTGGTCGTCGTCGTGTCCGGCCTGCTTCAGACGGGCCTGCTGTTCCGCCCCCAGGCGCTCATTCCCGATATCGGGCGCCTGTCCCCCCTATCGGGGATCAAGCGCGTATTCAGCATGAACAACGTAATTGAAATGCTGAAGAGCCTGACCAAGTTCGTCGTTTTCGGCGCGGTGCTCTACGGCGTGGCAAAAGGCACCCTGCGCGTGGCGCCCGAGGCCGAACGCTGGACCCTCCACCATCTGACGTCGGAGCTCATCTCCTGGTTCGTGTATGCCACGATGATCATTCTGATGATCCAGGCCGCGATCGCCGTCCTCGACGAGGTATGGACACGCTATCACCGGTTGCAGAAGCTGCGCATGAGCCATCAGGATATCAAGGAGGAAATACGCCAGGAAGACGGCGACCCCAAGGTCAAGGCCAAGCAGAAACAGATCCGCATGCGGCGCGCCCGACAGATGATGATCCAGGCCGTCAAAAAGGCCACGGTCATCGTCACCAACCCGACCCATTATGCCGTGGCGCTTTCCTATGACAACGGCACGGATGCGGCGCCGAAAATCGTCGCCAAAGGCGCGGACGAAGTGGCCGCCCGAATCCGCGAGGCGGCTGAAGACTCAAAAGTCCCGATCGTCTCAAATCCGCCCGTGGCCCGCGCGCTCTACGCCCTGCCTGTGGATTCCGAAATACCGCCGGAATATTTCCAGCCCGTCGCCGCGATCATCGCCTACGTCATGAAACTCAAGACACCCGGCTCGCGCGCGCCCAGGCAATAAAAGACCGTTCGATGCCTCCGGTCAGTCCAACATCAGGGCCGCTTGTCGCGTCGATGCATTCATGCCCGCATTCATAAAACATATCCCTTTATCGCCGCCAGGAAACAATTCCGTAACACTTTCTCCCTATCGCTACCCCCAAAAACGATACAGGAAATCCTTGTATTTCGCGCTACGCATGCTACTCAGATGCTCAGAAAGGCACAGGTGCAGCGCGGGGAATGTTTCAGCCACCATTCCATGTCCGTAAGATCACCGATCCGAACATTCCATCATGCCAGAAGATGGTCTGTGTCATGATCGGATCATGATTTTCCTGCCTGACGGTAGGCGGAACAGTTAACTGCGCGCACAAGGCAGGGACGGCATATGTCAGTTTTCAACGCCCTCACCACGGCAGTCAGCGGGATCAACGCCCAGTCGACCGCGTTCACGAACCTGAGTAACAACATCGCCAACAGCCAGACGGTCGGCTACAAAGCCACCACGACGGCATTCCAGGATTTCGTGGCCGGCTCACTGGGCCAGAATGCGTCTTCAGCCGATATCTCGGATTCAGTAGCCGCCGTCACTGTCCAGCATGTGGACAATCAAGGCACCGCAGCCACGAGCACGGACAGCCTTGCCACTGCCATTTCAGGGAGTGGCCTGTTCGTCGTTTCCAAAGAAAGCGGCGCATCGACATCCCAAAACACGCAATTTCAGTCCCAGAACTACTACACCCGGAATGGAGAAGTTTACAAAAACAACTCCGGATATCTGGTCAACACCAGTGGGTATTACCTCGACGGCTATATGGTGAACCCCACCACAGGCTCGCTGAACGCATCGCTGACGCAGCTCAATGTCGCCAATGTGGCCTTCCGCCCGACGCAGACCACGACGCTGACCTTGTCGGCGACGGTGGGAACGATGCCGTCCAGCAATGCCAGCTATACGGCAGCGGATGCTCAATCTTATACGACGGCTCCCGTCACCACCTATGACGCGTCGGCGACACCACACAAGATCGCTTTGTCCTGGACGCAGAGCGGCACCAACCCTCTGGTCTGGAACGTCAGCGCGTATGACGCAGACGGTACCGGCACCATAGCCAACAACTCTTATCAGGTGACGTTCGACAGCAACGGTTCTCTGGCATCGGTTGCCAATGCTACTACTGGCCAGACGATCGGATCGACCCTGACAGGGGCAAGTGCTTCGATCCCCATTACGGCCAATTACAATGGCGTCGCGCAAAACATCACGCTCGATCTGGGAACGATCGGCGGCACCAGCGGTACCGTTATGGCAGCATCCACAGGTACGGCGAGCACCAACCAAGCCAATGCTCTGACCGCGTCGGGCACGACGCTTACCATGAGCAAATCCGATGTGATCGGCACCACGACCGGCAGTAATCAAACGTCGATGACATCGCCTACCGATGCCAACGGTACTCCGGTTGCAGCCAAATGGACTCAGACGGCCGCTTCACCGCCGACATGGTCACTGTCCCTGGTCGATCCTTACGATACATCATCGTCGTCGCCCGTTAGCAGCGACACCTATAAGGTCGTATTCAACACAGATGGCAGCGTCCAGTCGGTTACGGACAGTACCACAGGTGTGACGACATCTTTAAGTGCACTCAGCGCCACAATTGGCGGCACGTCATATACAGTCAACCTCAGCCAGACGACGCTTTCAACGGCCAGCAGTCTGCCAACGGATACGACGGCCCTGCAATCCGACAGCATCGCCAGCGGCACCTACCAGGGCGTGGAAATCGAAAGCGACGGGTCGCTCATGGCCAAGTTCGATACCGGAACCCAGTTGATCGGCAAGATCGCACTGGCGAATTTTGCCAACGTAGACGGTCTGAATGCGGTCGACGGACAAGCATATACCGCCACGGCGTCTTCTGGCGACGCCAAGATCGGTCTGGCCGGGGCAAATGGCACTGGCACGTTGTCGGTAGGATCTGTGGAATCGTCCACGACTGACCTCACCAGTGACCTGTCGGCCCTGATCGTCGCGCAGGAGGCTTACTCCGCCAACACCAAGATCGTCACGACTGCGGACCAGCTGCTGCAAACAACAATCGCCATGAAGCAGTAAAAACCAACCGGCTGGCCGTGTCTTCGACATAGCCAGCCAATAATTGACAGACACGTCTCCATAAAATGCTCTTGTGAGACTGTCAGGCGCGAAAAACAAGTAATCTTCTACATGTGGCCGGACCTGAAGATGCAGGACCTACCCACCTGGGCCCGCATACGTCGGAGATTACTTTGTTCTCGTTCTGGTTTTTCAAGGCAGGTCGAATACACCCGTTCCCCTCGTTGAATCCAGGCATCGACGGACCAATGCCGCTTGCCATACCCTCCTAGAGTGCAGGAATTTCCGCTTTTACGACGGTGATATCCGTCTATTGTCGCACCCCCCGCACCCATCCCATTGAGCATGCTCCCGCCAGTAGCTACACTGTCAATAAATCGTTTATCCACCCTCCGGGAGCCACCTGCATATGAGCGAGACTGTAACCGGCGGCGGTGCACCGGAGCCCTCTGCCGGGGATGAGAAGCGGCAATCCATCGCCGCGGAAGCGAAGCCCCGCCGTTCCAGGAAGATGTTTCTCTTCATCGGCCTGGCAGCTCTCGTTCTCACTGTGGGCGGCGGCGGTGCCGTATTCCTCGAAAAGGGTCGTCTGCTCCATTCGGTTCAAAGCGGAATGGCAGACCGCGCCAGCCAGATGCTGCATCCGCCGATCATTCTCGGTATCCCGTCGATCGTATCCAATCTCGACAATGGCGATGGCCGCCCGGTCTATGTAAAATTGACGGCCAAGGTCGAAATTTCAGGCGCACGAGACGAAGCCTCGCTCCAGAATATGATTCCTCGGGTGCAGGACATATTTCAGACCTACCTCCATGAGACACGCCCGCAGGATATCCGGGGTGATGGCATATACCGGCTGCGCGAGGCGATGATCCGTCGTCTCAGGGCGGAATTGACGCCCTTGCAGGTGACGAATCTGTATCTGGTTGAATTCCTGATTCAGTAATCGGAACGTTTTACTTGATGTTCATACAGAGTACAGATCAAACCGTGGCGAAGACAATATGCAGGACGTAAACGACACGCCGGACGCCGTCGAGCCCGATGAGGCCAGCGCCGACGCGCCGCACGAAACGCCGGGCCACGGGTCGGATGCGGGCCATACCACGCGAGAAGATGCGTCTACGGGCTTCGAAAACAGCATGATCAGCAGCCATGTGCTGGATCAGTCTGAAATCGACAGTCTGCTTGGCAATACATTCGCCGGACTCCCCGACCGGGAAGAGACCGGCATGGAACGGGTCATCAAGGCCGGCTTCGTGGCGTACGAACGCCTCCCGATGCTGGAAATCGTGCTGGACCGGCTCGTCAGGCTCCTGTCGTCAACGCTTCGCAGCTTCACGAACGACAACGTCGAAATCACCATGGAGAGCACGCGCTCGATGTGTTTCGGCGACTACATGAACACTGTGCCGTCATCCTCGCTGTTCGCGGTTTTCAAGGCCGTCCAGTGGGAGAATTACGGTCTCGTCGTCGTCGACTCCGCACTGTCCTATTCCATTATCGATATTCTGATGGGCGGTCCGCGCGGCGTGGGTCACGCCGGGACCGAGGGCCGCCCGCACACGGCGATCGAACGGTCCCTGATCGAAAAACTGATCACGTTGACCCTCAACGATCTCTCGGCGGCGTTCAATCCCGTCTGCACCATCGACCTCACCTTCGAACGACTCGAGGTCAGCTCCCGTTTCGCTGCCATCGCCCGCGCCTCCAATGCCGTAGTGATGACAAAGCTGCATATCGACATGGAAGACAAGAGCGGAAATCTGGATCTCATCATTCCCTATGCGACCCTGGAACCGGTGCGCGATCGCCTGTCCCAGCAGTTCATGGGCGAACGGTTTGGTCGCGATTCAATCTGGGAAAACCATCTGATCTCCGAGATTCTCGAAACCGACGTTGAAGTGTCGGCCGTATTCGAGGAAAAGCTCGTCTCCCTTTCCGAAGTCCTCAACCTGCGCCCCGGTGCCCAGATCGCGTTTCCCTACAGGAAAGACGCCGATATCCATGTCACGCTGCAGTGCGGACAAACCTCTCTCTTCGTGGGAAGGCTCGGCCAATTGCACGGCAAGGCAGCAGTGAAAATCGAACGACGGCTGGTACCGCCCGACAGCCCCCATACCCACACCACCCCACCGCCTGCGTCAGGCGAATAAGCAAACAGGACAACCCCGATTCCTTCTCTCACGACCCGCCCGTCGCTTCCCAACCGGGCCAGACTGGAGACATCTGGCAGATGCTGACTCAGATCCAGCTGATCATCGAAATCGTTTTATCGTTCTTCCTGCTTCTGGGAATTATCTACAGCTTTTATCTCAGTCGGGTTCTTTCCAACCTGAAGCACGACCGCGAAAGCCTGATGGGCCTGGTCGAAAAGCTCGAAGCCAGCGTAAAAAGCGCGGAAGAAGGCGTGGAGAAACTGCGCATAGCCGGGGAAGTCAGCGGCCGCCCACTCAGCCGCATGATCGAATTGGCCAAGGTAACAGGCACCGAACTCGACACCATGGTCGAGAAGGCCGACGCGACGGCCGGACGTCTGGAGATGGCGACGATCAAGGCTTCTCCGCACGAAAGGAAGCTTGAACAACTGCTCGAAAAAGCATCCGAAATCGAGCTAAAGCTGCATGCCGAAGTCCAAAACCAACCTGTATCCGAAGACACGGAGCACACCATTGCCGCCGCGGTTCCGGCAGAGATACAGGAGAACCGTCACGAACCCGCGCGGTCACAGCAATCCGCGAAGCAGGACGAGCCTGTCCCCCCTCGGAACACAACACCGCCAATCGCCCAACCTGCGGCTGATAACGTCACACTCAGGGCGACACGCGATGAAAGTCCGGCCCTTCGCCCGAGTCCCCCTCCGGCAGCGGAAAGGGAAAATGACGGGCCGAAGAATGCCAGAAGCCGAGCATCGACCTCAAATCGTCAGAAAAATCATCAGATGAAAAGGCTCGAGAACACTTTTCTCGGCCGGCCCGCTCGGTAAAGCCCCCCTGTTCTACCAGTAGCCACCGATGACATGTCGGGGCTGGGTGGGTCCGGGATCAGCGTTGGGCGACCATGCGCTCCAGTCCCACGACGCGGTATCGCGCCGGTTTTCGGCCGCCATCGCAGGGATTGCCGAGGGGGCGGAGACAGCTTTCTTCCCTGCGGAAACCGACGATACATAATAGCTGTAGGCTGTCGCCGACCCCATATACACACAGCCACAGCCGATCGGATCGGCATAGAGATACACCGGCCCGACCGTGGACGGCCGATACGTGACCTCGCCGGGCGGAAGCGTATTCATCATGGCGTAGCGTGCGGTCGTGTCCGCCTTGTGCGCCACAAAGCCGGCGTCCGCCAGACGGCGTCCCATATCCAGATATGGCTTGGCCGGCGACAGGCAGCCCGCAAGCCCGGCCGACGCCAGGGTCACCGCACCCACCCGCATCGCATGCCGCCGGATATCAGGCAGCAAAGCCGCGAAATGACATCGTAGATTCATGAATTCTCTTTTTCGGATACCGAGAAGCCGAACATTCGAACCCCTTCCATCCAGACGTGCCCAGCCCAAAGAGGTCTCTTCAGTCTATACCGCATGCCGTCCAGGCACATTCCGACGGCAGAAGGAAACGAACGAACAGACGGCGTCAGACATCGCTGCGCAATGTCAGTGCTGCCTGCGCGCCGGGGTTGGGCATATATTGACCCGAAGCACCATAACCGACGCCTGCATCCTGCGTCGCATCCACGACGATCAGCCGAATCAGGATATTCTGCGCGTCGATCGCATTTTTCAGCAATGTTCGATTGGCGTGCACCAATGCACCGAAGCGGCCAGCCACCTCTTCGATTTCCGACCTCTTCAGACCATGAATCTGGTCGGCCGATAACGAATCGGCACGACTCACTGCCAGGATGCGCTCCAGAGCGTCCATTTCTCTTTGCTTTGCCGGAAGCATATCCACGACCTCCCGCAGCCTGCCGGCTTTCAGAAGATCGTTCTCAGTCTCAAGCACGGAGCAGACCGTCTGGAAGCTGGTCAGAAGGGAAGCCGCCATTCCGGCCGACGCGCGGCTCATGACTGGCTCTGCTCCTGCTGCGCCTGTTCCTGCATGGCCAGAATCTGGCGATAGACGCTGTCGGCAATGCCGATACCACCGTTATTGGCGATCTGCTTGCCAATTTCCAGAACCTGAAGCGATCGGAACTGCTTCTCGGCCGCACCGCCCCCGAACATGCCTTTGGACGTGTCCACCGTATCGAACATGGGCTGCAACAATTCGCCGATGGTCACGCTTTCAAACGAGACGGCCGCCTTGCGGGCCTCTTCCGTACGGGCCGAATCCTGGTTCGCCTGCCCGGTCGCAACCTGCTGCCGGCTCATCGTGGACAACGAGGACGCGACATCACCTATACCACTCATGCGTCGCTACCTTACCTCAAGATCGGCCTGGAGCGCCCCATCGGCCTTGATGGCCTGAAGGATACCGATCATATCCCGCGGTCCCATGCCCAGAGCGTTCATACCTGCAACCAAACTGGCAAGAGTCGGCCCCTCGCGCAATATCCCCAGCCGATTAGAACTCCCCGTGTTCGCCTCAATCTGCGTTCGTGGCAGAATAGCGGTCGTTCCATTGGAAAACGGGCCAGGCTGGGACGCCACAGGCAGTTCCGTAACCTGGATGGTCAGATTTCCCTGTGCGATGGCAACGGTGCTGATGCGCACATTGTCGCCCATGACGATCGTTCCGCTGGCCTCATCGACAATCACCTTGGCCATCGTATCGGGCTCGATGCTCAGGTCGCCGATCCGATACAGGGTTGTCGCCGCATTGCGCCCGGAGAGGTCGATGGCAATGGTACGCGGATCGTCAACCCGTGCCATGCCGCGCCCGATAGAGCGGTTGATCACATCGACAATTCTGTTCGCAGTTGTAAAATTGGCATTACGCAGGGAAAGATGAATAATCCCGCCTGCCCCCAGATTGACCGGCACTTCGCGTTCGACCACCGCCCCATTGGCAATATGGCCGCTGGTCGGAATATTCTGCGTCATGCCGCCGCCGGCTCCGCTGGCCGCGAATGCGTTGGTCACCAGCGATCCCTGGGCGACGGCATAAACTTCGCCATCCGCGGCCTGAAGCGGCGTCACCAGCAACGTCCCGCCGGCGAGGTCCCGCGCATCACCGACGGCGGAAACCGTCACATCAATCCGTCCGCCCCCGTGCGAAAAAGGCGGCAGGGTCGCGGTCACCATCACGGCGGCCACGTCATGGGTCTGAAGCTGCACTTCGCGGTCGCGAATATTCACCCCGAGGCGGTTCAGCATGCTGATCAGCGTTTCGCGCGTGAAAATGGTATTGGTCAGTCGATCGCCCGTACCCCGGAGTCCGACGACAAGGCCATAGCCGACCAACTGGTTGTCGCGCACGCCTTCATAATCGACGATATCCTTCACCCGAACCATCGCGGCACTGGCCGACGGAAACGGGAGCAGCCCGATCAGGAGAAACGCGGTCGAAACCAGCGCCACAATCCGCCGGAAACAAGACACCTGCATGCTTTTCCGACTGAAAGACGCGGCATCCGTTCCATCGCCGCGACCGAAATGGTTGCGATAGAGGCTGGCCGCCCTGAGGCAAGTCCTCATAGACACTGGTCACCTTTTGCACTTCGGCCCATGGCATTCCGCGAAGTGACCATGGCAGATTTTGAGAATACGCCGCGGGACCACCACATTCAATGGCCCAACGACGTGAAATGAGAAGGATAGTCCGCCTTGTCTCTTCGGCTTCCGTCCGGTTGTGGACCATCGAGGAAATGAGGTAAAGCCGGACGACTGCCCATACCTCAAAGTTCGATAGACCCGTTTCAGAACGCATGCGCGACGACCTCGCCGTTCCATGCGCCGCCGAACGGCCTACGATACAGGGAGAGACGGCCTGTGATAGGTCCAGCCCCGATACCGGCCATGCGCTGCCACGCTCCACGACACCACGCATGTCGGACGACACTGGCCGTCCTCATCCTGCTCCTGCCGACCCGCACCGCATTCGCCCGCCCCCCGGAAGCGTCGCTCTGCATCGCGGCGACAGCGCAAGCGGAACGGGCTCTCCATGTCCCGGATGGTTTTCTCAATGCCATGAGCCGGGTCGAAAGCGGCAAGCCAGGCCCGGACGGCACCATTTCCGCATGGCCGTGGACGATTACGGCGTCGGGAATCGGCCATTATTATTCAACGCGCGCCGAAGCCGTCGCGGCCGTGGAAGCCTTTCGTCAGCAAGGGATCCAGTCGATCGACGTCGGTTGCATGCAGGTCAACCTGCAACAGCATCCGGACGCCTTCGCCTCGCTCGACCAGGCATTCGACCCGGTCGCCAATACGCTGTACGCCGGCCGGTTCCTGCTCCAGATGTATGACAAGACGGGAAGCTGGCCGCGCGCCGCAGCCGCATACCACTCCCAGACACCCGGCATCGGCACCCCCTACCAGTGGAAGGTCCTGGAAGCCTGGGCGATCCCGCAGGATGGACGGGATACGCACGCGCCAGCGCGCCAGAACGTCCGCATGGCATCCTCCATCACGCCAGCGTCCATGCATCCGTCCACGCCCAAAACGATACAGCAACCAACCCTCACGGCCGACGCACAACCCGATACCGACGGCAGCGCTCCCCCGGCGCCGGCCAAGGTCTTTCACCCGTTCCAGGGATTTGCGCATTTCACCCAGCCCACGATCCACCGCCCGACCACGGGCGGCATGCGGGGGCGCACACTGGCATCCTACCGTGCCAACCCCGTCATGCTGGCCCGCCCGACGGGCTGATGCCCGGCGTGCCGAACCGTTCCACGCGAAACATCGCCCCGCCCGAACCAGCCCAGCGTTAGAGCCAGTTGCGCAAAGCCCGCCCGACTTCCTGCAATACAGGTGCGAACGATCGCTCCCTCGCCCGGAACACGCGCATGTTCGGATACCAGGGCGTGCCACTTCCTTCATCGCCCCATCGCCAGCAGGCATCCCAACGGCTGACCAGCCACACGGGGCAGCCGAGGGCGCCGGCAAGATGCAGCGGTGCCGTATCGACGGAAATGACCAGATCAAGATTTTTCATGATCGCCGCGGTATCGGCCATGTCACGTACATCGCCCATCGGGTCGAACAGCGGTTGACCATTCCATGCCTCGATTTCCGCGCGCGGCCCACCGAACTGTAGATTGACCAGCGTGGCCTCCACCGGGGTAAGGGCCGCTCCCATCTCGGCCAACGTGGTCGAACGACGCTTATCCGCCAGATCATACTCGGATTGCGCCCGCCGTTCGCCCGCCCAGACCAGCCCGACACGCGGCCGCCTGTCGGGCAAAAGGGCGGCAAACCGTGCGACATCCCCCTCATCGGCACGCAGATAGGGAATGGCAGCCGGAATATCCCGCACCGACATCACACCGCTGATATAAGGAAGATCCGGAATCGGGGCAGCATAGCTGTAGCCGTCCTCCCGGCCAAAGCTCCACTTGTCGCGAACGCACACGCCAGGGAAAGACTGAGACAAAAGACGAACGAGCATCGGAGGCACGACGACAGTCACCTCCGCCCCCCTTTCCAGCAGATAAGGGAGGCAGCGGATGAATTGAATAGTATCGCCGAACCCCTGCTCGTCGAACAGCAGAACCTTCCGCCCCGATACATCATCATCAGGCCCCAGGCGCGGTAATTCCAGGTACCATGCCGACTTGTCCTTAACAATCAGGTCCCGCTTAGAATAAATCTGCCAACCATCCGCCAGCCTCCCGGCCTTCAGCAGCGTGCAGGCATAACCGAAGCTGGCGTCGGGCGACGGCTCAAGTGCCAGCGCCCTTTCATACCAGGGAAGGGCTTCGGACGACCGATTGAGACGCCCCAGGGCGCATCCGATATTGTTCAGAAGAGCCGCAGTCACGTCTCCGTTCATGAGATGAGACTGCAGGATCTTCAGCGCCTCCACCGGGTATCCGGCTTCAAGAAGCGACATCGATATGAATTCACATATATTCGCACGCTTCTCTGGATAACGCTCCATCATGCCGGAGAACAGGGCGCACCCTCCGGCGACATCGCCGCTAACAACGCGGACATGCGCCAGAAACGCCTGTGCCGACACATTGTCCGGATCGACCCGCAGCGTATTGCGCGCCAATGTTTCGACAATATCATAACGGGAACTGTACCGCAGGATCACCGTCGCACCGGCCAGGCTCAACTGCCCGTCGTCCAGATGCAGTGACGTTACCTCCAGTACCAGCCGGGTAACCTCGATGAGGTGCGCTTTCGCCGCCAACTTATCGCACGCCTCGATCAGATGGGCTGGCGTCGGCGATTGCAGCAGGCTTTCCTTCAGAAGCGCGACATCCACGAACTGCGTGGCGTCGCCCATTTCGGACCCCAGGCCCCTCTTCGTTTCAATATCCGTCACAAATCCTGCCTCGCCTCGTCCGGGAGCCATGCCCAGCGCTCTGCCTCACAACGGGGGGCGGTTCTCGAACCACCCGAAGATCAACCCGCCACCTCCCCGCCGGCAGATCGGCCGGAAGGGTCCATATTCCACGCAGGCGCCCTTTTTCGCGCCTTGCTCAAAACCGACTATAACGGTACTTATCGCCCCCAGAAACCGGTCCTGTACGGTATATCTCGCAGCATATGGCCGCAGATCATCGCCAGATATCGTTATGACCATGACCGGCACGCGAAAGGGAATGTGGCATCTTGGACCCCGCCAATGGCAGCACAATCGCCGGGCCCGGCGATGGCAAGCTGACTGACGGAACCGCCGCGCGCGGCAAGTTCCCATCCCTTTCGCGCGGCATGGCCTCTGCAACCAGTCTGCTGCGCGGCGGCAACCTGAATGCCGTTTCCTGGCGTTCCCTCATCCCCGGCACGGATATCGGCCTGGCGGTCGGCGTTCTGCTGCTCCTGTCCATTCTCATCGTCCCGCTACCGACCTTCATCCTCGATATGGGGCTGTCGCTGTCGATCACCGCCTCGGCCCTGGTTCTCATGGTGTCGCTGTTTCTGGCGAAACCGGTCGAGTTCACCTCGTTTCCCACACTCCTCCTGCTGACCACACTCCTCCGGTTGGCACTCGAAATCGCGACCACACGCCTGATCCTCAGCCACGGCAACGAAGGCGCTTATGCCGCCGGCCATGTGGTGGCCGCATTCGGCGGCTTCCTGATGGGCGGAGATGTCGTCATCGGCGGGATCGTGTTCTGCATCCTGCTGGTGGTGAATTTCATGGTCATCACCAAGGGCTCGGGCCGCATCGCCGAAGTCGCGGCGCGCTTCTTCCTCGACGCCATGCCGGGCAAGCAGATGGCGATCGACGCCGAACTGGCCTCGGGCGCGATCAACGACCGGACAGCACGCCTGAAGCGCAAGGAACTGGAAGAGGAAAGCTCATTCTACGGCGCCATGGACGGCGCCGCCAAATTCGTGCGCGGCGATGCGATCGCCGCAATCATCATCACGGGCATCAATATCGTCGGCGGCCTGGCCATCGGCGTGCTGCGTCACGGCATGCCCGTGAACGAAGCCGCGAACACCTTCACGACCCTGACCGTGGGCGATGGCCTCGTCTCGCAGATTCCCGCCCTTCTGGTTTCCACCGCCGCCGGCATCGTCGTCACGAAGGGCGGAACAGACGGGTCCGCCGACGTCACGCTGGTCCGTCAGTTGGGCGGCAATCCCAAGCCGATGGCCATGGCCGCAGTCCTGTCGGCCTGCTTCGCGCTGCTGCCCGGCCTGCCCGCTTTTCCCTTCCTCACCATTGCCGCCCTGGCCGGTGCGGGCGCCTGGTTTCGCCACAAGACCCCCACCACGGACAGCGACGGCGACATTACCGAAACCGCCCCCACCCCGGCGACGACACCGATTTCCGACGTCCTCAAGCTCGACCTGCTCCGCCTCGAACTCGGCTTCGGCCTGCTGCCGCTGACAAGCGGCGATAACTCCCAGTTGACCGAGCAGATCAAGGCGCTGCGCAGGGCGATCGCAACCGAAATGGGCTTCGTGACACCGCCCATCCGGATTCAGGACAACATCCTGCTTCCGTCCGAGAAGTACGTCATCAAGCTCAAGGAGATCGAGATCGGATCAGGCGAGGCGAAGCCCGGCAAGCTCATGGCCATGAGCCCGTCGGGCGGCACCCCACCCCTGGCTGGAGACAAGGCGATCGAACCCGCATTCGGCCTGCCGGCAGTATGGATCGATCCGTCCCTGAAAACCAAGGCCATCGCCCTGAAATGCACCGTGGTCGACCCCGCCAGCGTCATCGTGACGCATCTCAGCGAACTGGTCAGGCAGAACCTGCCAGACCTCCTGACCTATGTCGCCACCCAGTCGCTGCTCGACGATCTGCCTCGCGAGCAGCAGAAGCTCGTCAACGACCTGATCCCGTCCCAGGTGACACTGAGCACCGTGCAGCGCGTCCTGCAGTCGCTTCTGGCCGAACGCATTTCGATCCGCGACCTTCCGACCATCCTGGAGAGCATCCAGGAAGGCAGCGGCCTCGGCCTGCGCGGCATACAGAACCTGACCAGCCATGTGCGCGTCCGTCTGTCCCGACAGATCTGCAGCACGCTGGAAGGGCCAGGCGGCTATATTCCGATGGTCACGCTGTCCCCGGAATGGGAGGCGGAATTCATCAACCACATCACCGGACAGGGCGAGGAGCGGCGCCTCGCCATGCCGCCTTCGCTGCTGAATCGTTTCGTCACGCGACTGCGCGACGTCTTCAACACCCTCTCGTCCAGCGGCGAGGTACCCGTCATCGTCGTCTCGACGCCGGTCCGCGACTCCATGCGCTCGATCGTGGAGCGCGTCCGCCCGAACGTGTCGGTCCTCTCACAATCTGAAATATACCCACGCGCCCGCATCAAGACGATCGCAACGATTACCTGAAATCCAGAAGAATAGACCATAATACACCTCCGTTTCCATGGAGGCGCAGGTAAAGAGGTGGTCCACCCGACCAGATCCACCATCTTTCACGCTACCGAAAGAATGACCCTATGGTCACGACCAACAGAAGGTTCTATACCAACCGGATAGAATTTTGGTCGCGTCTTCCGCGTCATGGCAGGATATGAAGGATCGGGCTGATGTCCATCTCGAGCGTCTCTCCGATTGCGACATATGTTTCCGCCATCAAGAACGAAACGACGGCTGCGGAAACCTACGCAAAGGTCGACAGCACGACCAAGCTCGAAGTCGCGGCCTTCGAGAAAAGCGCCGCGTCCATTACGTCGGCTGACGGGCTGCTGCAAAATTATTCGGTCCTGCAAGTGGTGCTCGGCGCTTACGGTCTCAGTTCCCTTGCCGGCCAGACGGCCGTGATCAAAGACCTGCTGACGCAGGACCCGACATCCTCCACGTCCCTCGCCAAATCATCAGGCAATGCAGCATGGCTGGCCTTTGCCGATGCCTTCAAGACCTGGGGTCAGAACAAGGGCTCATCAACGGTATCGCCCTTCCTGACCGACGCGACTTCCGACGTCCTCAGCACGACCTATACGGCGACCAAGACCCTTTCGGTCAGTTCCATCCTTCCTTCCGCCAGCGCAACAGGCCAGACGTACACCACGGCGCCCGTCACAACCTACGATGCGAATTCGGACGCCCACCAGGTGGCCCTCAAATGGACCCAGGATTCCAGCAATCCCCTGTCGTGGACCGTCAGCGCCTATGATGCCGACGGCAATGCAACGATCGATACGAATGCCTATCAGGTCCTCTTCAATCAAGACGGCACCCTGGCATCAGCCACCGACATGTCCACCGGCAAGGCGGTGGCAGCGGACACCGCGGGCACCGTCGCACTGCCGATCAGCCTGAACATCATGCAGTCCGATGGAAGCAGCATCCAGCAATCCATCAACCTGAATCTTGGAACACCGGGCGGAACGAGCGGCGTCACCATGGCTCCGAAGAGCTCCGGCACCAGCACCGCCAGCCCAAGCCAGATCGTCAGCCTGACGTCCTCGGCCGACTCCAGCACCACCCTGACCCTTCCGTCCATTACCCTCGGCACCACATCGGGAACGAACCAGACATACGTCACGGCCCCGTTCGACCCGAACGAGGCCACGGACGACGCAAACGGCACCAGTGCCGCCAACCGGACCACCCTGTCCGTCAAATGGGTGCAGGACACGTCCTCGCCCTCCACCTGGCAGGCTTATATCATCGACCCCTACGGCACGCAGGTCACCAGCACGACTTTTTCGACCACGTTCGACAACACGGGGAATGTGATGCAGGTCAACGGCCAGTATTCACACGACATTCCCGCCCTGCAAGCGCAGGTCAACGGGGTTACATACACTGTCAATGTCCAACCCCCGAATCTCTCGACGTCGCCGCTGACCCAGAATTCGACCCTGACAAGCGACAGCACGGTCGCCAGCACGGTAACCGGGGTCAATATCAACACTGCCGTCTCGCAATTCGAGCTGAGTCAGTACGAGAACAGCACCGACATGCAGGATAACGGTGTCGGCAACGCGCTCTACTTCACGCGCAAGATGAGCGGCGTCACCACCCTGGCGCAGTTGATGTCCGACCCTACATTGCTGAAAGTCGCTGAAACGGTCGCAGGCTACGATCCCTCGGTATTCGGAACCCTGGATTACGACCAACAGGTTCGGATGCTGACGAACAAGGTAGATTTCAGCAAGCTCTCGACCCCGCAGCAGATCCAGCAATATGCCGAGCGTTACCTGGCCATGCTCCAGGTCAACCCGCAGACGCCCGACAAGCCGGCAACCATGCTGGATCTGTACGGTGGCGGTTCAAGTGCCGAGGGCATCGCCGCATTGTTTGGCGTCAACACGTCATCCTCGAGCTGAAATCCTGATTCCAGCCTGTTTTAAAGGGGTGGTTGCAGGCGCAACCTGCCTGACTGGGTGAGTACGGCATGCAGCCTGCCGAAACGAACAGCGAAACCGAGCGCGCATCGCAGGACGATGCGCTTGCCAGCGGTATGGCCCACACCCTGCATGCGCTCCGTCAGGCCGTAGCCGGCCCCTTCCACGATGTTCCCGTAGGCATGCTGGAGGGGCGCGTGACGGGACTGACCGGCCTGTCCGTCTCCCTCAGCGGCATGCGCGACTTCACCGGCGTGGGAGATCGGGTCAGCATTATCGGACTGGACGGGCGCGAGACAGAGGCGGAAATCGTGGCGTTCCGGGGCGATACGGCCATCGCCATGCCGTTCGGAGCCCTGGCGGGCATAGGGTCGGGCTGCCGCGCGATGTTCCGGCTTTATGATCAGGAACAGAGGCGGCGCCGGGCGGGCGGCACGCTGGTCGTCAATCCGTTGTGGCAAGGACGTGTCATCGACCCGATGGGGCGCCCCGTTGACGGCAAAGGGCCGCTTCCCCCAGGCGGGGAACCCTGTCGGCTGCACGCCCCCCCTCCCGAAGCTGGCCTGCGGGCACGCCTGGGACCACGCATCGACCTCGGCGTCCGGGTGCTCAACCTGTTCACGACCTGCCGCGAAGGCCAGAGACTCGGCCTGTTCGCCGGCTCCGGCGTGGGAAAATCCACGCTGATGGGGATGCTGGCGCGCAATACCGACTGCGACGTGGCAGTCATCGCGCTTGTCGGCGAACGCGGCCGGGAAGTCCGGGAATTCGTGGAAGACGATCTGGGGCCGGAAGGGCTGGCCAAATCGGTCGTCGTGGTCGCCACCTCCGACACGTCCCCCCTCATGCGACGGGAAGCCGCCTATTCGGCCATGGCGGTAGCGGAATATTTCAGGGATCGAGGCAAATCAGTACTGCTGCTCATGGACAGCGTCACCCGCTTTTGCCAGGCTTTGCGTGAAATCGGACTGTCTTCCGGCGAACCTCCCGCGACCCGGGGCTATCCGCCCAGCGTCTTCGCGGAACTGCCGCGTCTGCTGGAGCGCGCAGGCCCCGGCCTCGCCGGGCCGGACGGCAAGGCCGGCCAGATCACGGCCATGTTCTCGGTACTGGTCGAAGGCGACGACCACAACGAGCCGGTCGCCGATGCGGTGCGCGGCATTCTCGATGGGCATGTCGTGCTGGAACGGCGGATCGCCGAGGCCGGGCGCTATCCGGCCGTCAACGTCCTCCGTTCTCTCTCGCGCACCGTTCCCGGATGCAACAGCGTGGAGGAAAACGCCCTGGCCCAGGAAGCACGAACCGATCTTGCGACCTGGGAAGATATCCAGGACATGGTTCGCCTGGGCGCCTATCGGGCAGGAAACGATCCGCTCACCGACAAGGCCATTCAGGTCGCGCCCGTCATCGAAGGCATCCTGAAGCAGTCACGCCAGGAAAAGGCGACGATCGCCGCAAGCTTCGACGCCCTGCGCGGCGCGCTCTCGGCTTCCCGCACATCGCGATGAATGCCCGCACACGCGCGTTACGCTCCCTGATCCGCCTCCACAAAACGAAGGTCGACCAGGCAAAGGCCGCCATGGCCGAGGCGCTGGCCAGCGAACATACCGCACGCCTCCAACTGGAAAGCTGTCAGGCGACGATCGAAAGCGAACGTCAGGCCGCCATGGCCGAGCACGTCTCGATGGACGATTTCCGTCGCTGGCTACCCTTCGGACAGGAGGCCGTCGAACGTGCCGAGAACACGCTGCACATCGCCAGCCAGACAGCGGACCATGCGCGCGAAGCCCTCATGCAGGCCAATGCTGCTCTGAAGGCGGCAACCTCGATCCTCGATCGGCGGATGGAAGAGGAAAAAGAGATCCGCACGAGGCGGGAACTGGCCGAAATCGACGACCTGTCACGACGGGTACGCATGACGCCAGGATGACTTCCAATGTTCACGTATCATTCCGACAAGACGATCGTCGTTTTTATCCTGTTTCGTCCTTGAGTAAGTGCAATGCCCCGGCTATCGCTATTATCGGGGTCGGCGCGTAACCGTGCCTGATATCGATCCGATCATCCCCATGGACGTGAGCGACCAGGAAAGCGCATGGAACAGACAGAACAACAGACCGCAAAATTATTCATTGCGACGCCTTGTTTCGGCGGTCTGGTAACGCAGGAATACATGGAATCCATTATCGCCTGCACCGGCGTGATGCGGACTCCGATGACTCTTTCCCTGCTCGGCGACGACGCGATGATCAGCAGGGCGCGCAATACCCTGGTCCATCAGTTCTTCACACGGTCCGACGCCACGCATCTCCTTTTCATCGACGCCGATATCGGCTTCCCCGCGGAAGCGCCGGCGCGCCTTCTCGCGGCCGACAAGGACCTGATCGCGGGCATGTATCCGATCAAGGATCGGTTCTGGGATAAAGGCACCCAGGAAAACATCCTGCGCGGCGAACCCCAGGAATCGGCCTCCCTGCGCTATGTCGGCGAGACCGACGCCATGCACGAGACCTGGGAAAAAGGTCCGCTCATGCGGACACATTACGCCGGCACGGGGTTCATGATGATCAGCCGGAAGGCGATCGCCCGCATGATCAAGCATTATCCCGAAACCGCCTATCGCCGGATCGATACCGCGGGCAGCGGAGATGCCGGCCTGTATCACGCCCTGTTCGACGCCAGCATCGACCCGGAAACCGGCACCTATCTGAGCGAGGATTTCACGTTCTGCCGGCGCTGGCGCGAACTCGGTGGCGAAGTCTGGCTCGATACCTCCATTGTCCTGACCCATGCCGGGCGCGCGGCCTATCGCGGAGATCCGTCCTGCCGCGTCGGCATGGTCCATCACAAGGCCCTGTAAGGTCACGGTAGTTCCACATGGCCAGAAACAACAAACCTCCCGTCATCATCAGGCGCAGCGGCGAGTCTTCCGACGAGCAGGGCCATCATGGCGGGGCGTGGAAAATCGCTTATGCCGACTTCATGACGGCGATGATGGCGTTCTTTCTGGTCATGTGGCTCCTCAACGCGACAACGGACGAGCAACGCCGGGGCATCGCGCAATTCTTCAATCCCATGGCGGACAACAAGACTCTTGTACCGCCGACGGATGGCGTGCTCGACGCCTCCCCATCCCCGCTCACGGCGGGGAAATCGTTGCAGATGATCAAGAACGATACGAGTTCGAACGCGCCACAATCCAAAAAGCTCGGCGCAGGACACGGCCCTATCACGTCCATAGAAGGTGGCGCTCCTGACGACATCACCTACGGGATCAGGACAGCATTCGTCCCACGCCCCCCCAGTGTCGTCCCGATTGGCGGACCGGACAGCGGCGGCGCCCAGCATACGGCCTATGTCGGCGCCGACGACGCAGCCGCCGAACAGGGCAAGATCGAACAGATGGCGTCCGATCTTCAGCAGGCAATCCAGAAAAGCCCGACCCTTCACGACGCCAGCTCCAACGTGGCGGTCAGTTTCGGCCGGAACGACATCCGGATCGAGCTTCGGGATGCCAACAATACACCGATGTTCGATTCGGGATCGCCGGCCCCCAACAGCAAGGGCCGGCAGATGCTGGCCGAAATCGCCAAATGGCTCGCTCCGATGCCGGAACGCATTTCCATCATCGGCTATACCGATTCCGACATGTACCGCCCCGGCAAGAACTGGAGCATGTCCAACTGGACCCTTTCCGCGCTGCGGGCGGATTACGCCCGTGAGGCGTTGGTCAAGGCCGGCTATCCCGACACCAATATCCTCGATGTCTCGGGAAGAGCCGATCGCTCCCTGGCCGTTCCCGCAACCCCTTCGGCCGCAGCCAACAGGCGGGTCGTGATTGTCATGCACAAGATGTATGGGGATGCTGCCCCGCCCGTCCTTCCCTTGTCGGACAATCCCGCTCCGGTATCACCCGGACCCGAAGGAACGGACGTGAAACAGCAGGCATCCGAAGCGGCAAAGCCGAAATAACGCCCCTCCGCAGCCACGAAGCGGGCACCAAAGACGTCGGTCCGACAGCCTGGGATCGAGAACACTGCATACCACTGCGACCGGCGGGTGCCGGCCGGCATATCTGGGTGAAACGGAGACAACTCAATGCTCTTCATCGGGGGCCTCGTCTTTGCGCTGCTCTGCGTCTTCGGCTCGTTCGTGGCCTCCGGGGGGGTCCTGGCCCCTCTGCTCGCCTCGATGCCTTTCGAGATGCTGACCATCATGGGTTCGGCGGCCGGCATCTTCGTGATGTCGAATTCCGCCGGAGCACTCAAAAAACTGCTTCCCGACCTGAAATCGACGTTGAAAGGCCCCCGTTACGACAAGGCGGCCTATACCGAACTCCTGCTCACGCTGTTCCGGTTCACGCGCCTGGCCCATGCGAAGGGAAACATGGCGCTTGAAGAACATGTCGAAAACCCGGCCGAAAGCAGCATTTTCGCGCAATCGCCCGCCATCCGCGACGATCTCGAAACCCGCAACCTGATCTGTGACTATCTGCGGCTGATCAGCCTCAATATGGACGATGCCTACCAGCTTGACGAAGTCATGGCCCGCGAGCTGAAAAAGAACCTGACGGCGAAGCTGCATACCGCCGAATGCCTGACGAGCATCGCGGATGCCCTGCCGGCACTGGGCATCGTGGCCGCGGTCCTGGGCGTCATCAAGACGATGTCCTCGATCAGCAAGCCGCCAGCCGTTCTGGGTGAAATGATCGCCGGCGCCCTGGTCGGCACCTTTCTCGGCGTGCTGCTGTCTTATGGCGTCGTAGCACCTCTCGCTGCCCGGATGCGCGATGTGATAACCCAGGATGGTCGTTATCAGGACATCATCCGGATTGTCTTCGTGGCGCATCTCCAAGGCAACCCGCCTCAGGTCAGTGCCGAAATCGGACGCAAGGACATTCCGCCCGCTTTTATGCCTTCGTTTACTGAGCTCGATACGGCATTATCCGTGTCGCAGCCCACCATGGCTGCCGCGGCCTGACGGAGCGGAATGACGACAGGGAATACGGTACGTCCGATGGGCATTACGATGTCAAAAGTTTCGACGAAAACGGATCAGGCGCTCGCCTCTTCGTCATCCGCTTCGCCGCTCCCTGTCTCTTCTGGCTCCGCCACCTCCGGGGCGACGACGTCCCGGTCCCGGACGACACGGCGCCCCTCCAACGGGCAGGCGTCCTTCAGTGCCCACCTCAAGAACGCACAAGACGAACACGCTGGCGGATCGCAGGACCATGCGGGCACCCATGAAACGGCTGCCCACGCCCCCCAGACGACATCGAAGGGCCCGGCCGACAATCGGGCCGGGCAAAACACGGCACAGACCATCGACCTGCCGGCAGCCACGGTTACGACCGCGCTGTCCTCACAAATTGCCAAGACAACGGATACCGCGACCGATCAATCCACGGCCAGTCAGGCGAAAAAGGTCAAATCCGATCCGGACACAGCGACCGACACCGCCACGGAATCCGATCTGACATCTCAGAACCAAAACCTGCTGACAGACATCCTGTCTCAGACCCTCGGACTGCAGCAGAACCTTCCTCCTTTGTCATCACAGCCACAGGGGCCGGCCAGCCAGACAGACGCCGCCATCTCGGCAAACCCGTCGTCTCAGTCGCCCTCCACCTCCGCTCCCGCACAGGTGGCCGCAAGCCAGCAGACCCCGGTATCCATGTCCGAGCCGCAAGTCGCACTCGCGACTCCGTCCGACACTGCAATGACCGATCCGAACTCCTTCGCCGCTATCCTGGCCCAGATTCCGGACAACCAGCAGGTCACGACCACTGCCTCGCAGTCGCCAGCGACTTCCTCTGCGGCAACCGACCAGAGCAATCCAACAACCGCGCCGACGCAGAGCGTGGCACGCGCGGCTGGCCAAGCCGCCTCCACGCAGTTACCCGCCAGCACACAGATCCTGGTCTCCACCTCATCGCAAACAATGGTGTCAACCACTCAGAACAGCACCACGACCACACCAGCCCAGACGCCGGACGGCAAGCCGCAAATCCTGGCCAGCACCACACCCCAGCCCGCCACAACCACGTCGGCAGCCACCACCCAGAACAGCACCACGGCCACGCCGACGCAGACGCCCGACAACCCG
>NZ_JBDNXE010000006.1:0-25857 GCF_047721585.1 Gluconacetobacter sp. | reverse complement strand
GCCGACGCAGACGCCCGACAACCCGCAGACCCTGGCCAGCACCACATCCCAGCCCGCTACAATCACGTCGGCAACCGCAACCCAGAACAGCACCACGCCAACGCCGGACAGCCCGCAAATCCTGGCCAACGCCGCGCCTCACTCCGCTACAGTCACGCCAGCAGCCGCCACCCTGAATAGCACCACGCCAACGCCGGACAGCCCGCAGATCCTGACCGCTACCACCTCTCCCGCAGGGCAATCGGCGCTCCCGGCCTCTGCCACTACGGCAAACGACCGCAGCCATGCATCGCATGACACGTCTTCCATCCAGAAAGATAGTGCGACCGTCGCCACGGCATCCGCGACCAGTGGATCGTCCCCTCCGCTTCCGCTCCGGCAATCCGCCTCAGCGAATCAGAGCAGTCAGTACCGCAGCCCTGCATCGGTCGCGCTATCACTCTCGCCTGACGATGCGACAACTCCTGTCTCCAGTCTCACGCCTCTTCCCGACGGCTCGGACGGCTCTGCCATACAATCAGGCGGACATAGCGGCACGCACGGAGAATCCGCTTCCGCCGACGACAATGGCGACGAAGCGAACGCCCAGACTGCCTCGCGGACAACCACCGGCCTCAATCTGCCCCTTAGCCTCACGCCGTCCGGTGCCTTTGTAACCGCGCTGAACGACACGGGGTCGGCACCCCAGGGGGACTTCACCTCGAAAGAGACTGGTACGTCGCGTGAAACGGACGGCAAGACGATAACTTCCCCGCTCACGGTACAAGCCGATGACGGATCGACATCTCTTTCCATGACCATCATGACCGACGATTCCACTCCAGTGCATGTGCGTCTCGAAGGTACGGATGGCCTGACAACCGGGGTCTTTCTTCAAAGCGAAGACGTGGGCACCGCACGCCACATGGCCGACAACAGACATGAACTCGTCGCGGCACTCAGCGCCGCCGGTGTGGATGTGAGCAACCTGAAAATTGACGTTGTCACCGCCAGCAGCAACAATGGCGATAATTTTCAGAACCAGAACCAAAACCAGAATGCCGACGGCACCGCATATAACGGCGGTTTTTCCGGCAACATGTCTGGCGGCAGCTCTGGGCACAACGGTCAGCAATCGTACGGCAGCAGCGCCGGGAGCACCAATAGCATCGCGTCCGACCAGGGCGCAGGTAATCCCGAGACGCAAAGCGGCTCGCATTCCACAAGACCGTCCGGCCCCTATGCCGGGAGCGGCGTCAACATTACCGCATGACCCCAATGGCCGTCGCGGGGAGAAAGGGAACAGGCAAATGACGACGACATCGAGTGTCAGCAACGAGACCCAGCTTATTCAGGCAGCGGAAGCAGCCGCCAAGAGTGCTGCGAACACATCCGCTTCCAGCAGCTCGAGTTCAAGCAGCAGCGGCAGCACGACTTCGGCCCTGTCTTCTCTGGCGAATAACTACACCACCTTTCTGTCGCTCCTGACCACGCAGTTGAAGCATCAGGACCCGAGCAGCCCGATGAATACCGACACTTTCACGTCGGAACTCGCGCAGTTTGCCGGGGTAGAGCAGCAGGTCGAAACGAATTCAAAACTCTCCTCGCTGATCTCGCTGAATGAAAGCAGCCAGATGACCGACAGCACCGCCCTGGTCGGCCAGAAAGCAACCGCAAGCACGACGACGTTGCCGCTTCAGAACAGTTCCGCCTCGCTCAGCTTCTCCGGCACATCGGGCTCAACGGTCGCCATCGCAGTGGCCAATTCCGCCGGCACCATTGTCAAGGATGTCGTCGCAACCGCCGACAGTGGCACCAACACCTGGACATGGGACGGCACCGACAATAACGGCCACCAACTGGCCGACGGTGCCTATAGTGTTTCGGTACAGACGATCAGTTCCACCGGGACCACATCCAGCGTTCCCTTCACCGTAACAGGAACCATCACCGGCGTCCAAAAAGGAGATTCCGATATGGAACTCGAAATGGGCAGCGCCACCATCCCGATGTCGAACGTAACCAATATCTCATCGGGAACCAAAAGCAGCACCGGTTCAAGCAGCGCCAGTTCCTGAAAATACGCCTCTTCCGGCATCACGCCCCGGAGGAGGCCCCTCAGCCCGGACAATCCCGATCGCGAGGACGCATGACGTGCGCCATGCGTCCGGGGGTGTTTTTTGAGCATTGGAACGGGGCCGCCTTGATGACCGGCCCGTCACGAAGCGTGCAACATCGCCACCAGATCGACATCAGTGGGCCGCTTTGAAACAGTCCCTCCCGATTCCGTTGCCGTGAACAGCCAATTTACAGGAAGCACGCGCCGGCCTACCGCCCACGCGCGGCTCCGGACAATCCAGCTGTCAGACACATTCCGGCGCGCGTTACCCCTGCCGCAAATTACACAAGATCCAACGTCGTCGACGACATGATGTTGATGCCGGACATGACCGGAATACAGGACTCCTTCGCGGGTTGACCGGTCCGGCTTTCTACGGCACTCGCTCTCGCTCCCAGCGGAGCAAACGCCACCTCATTCAGCCGGTAGCCAATCCCCCACAGGGTCGTAAACGGCTCATCAATGCCGAAATTGCGCATTTTCTTACGTATCTTGCAG
Organism: Gluconacetobacter sp.; assembly: GCF_047721585.1. NCBI lineage: Bacteria > Pseudomonadati > Pseudomonadota > Alphaproteobacteria > Acetobacterales > Acetobacteraceae > Gluconacetobacter > Gluconacetobacter sp. Next base: position 23,261 of record NZ_JBDNXE010000006.1, on the reverse strand, counting down.
ATCATGACATCGATAACCTTGCCATAGGGCTCACTTTCCCCGGCATAGAGGCTATCCAGAACCGTTTCCTTGCTCAGAACCTGCGTCTTGCGCAGGGCCAACAGTTCCACAAGGTCGTACTCTCTGCGCGTCAAGGGCACCGGCTTGGAATCGATATGGACTTCCCGTCTGTCGACACCAACCGTCAAGCGGCCGATATGCAGGGTCAGGCTGTCATGTCCGCTGACCCGCCTGACAATGGCGCGCAGTCGGGCCAGAAGCTCCGCGGGATCAACCGAAGCCGGCACACAATCATCGGCACCGATGGATAGCAGTTCGGCCACTTCCAATGGCGTGGACGTCAGGGCAATGACCATAACCGGCGTCGGCACCCGACTGTTGCGGATATGACGCAGCAACTTCATATCGGGTGAAGCCTGCTGGATGACGACGATATCGTAATGGGACCGCCGCAGCGTTTCCACGACTCCGGCAGAACCCGACATCGTTATCGAGACCGACCCATCCACCGCGGCCTTGGACAATCCCTCGTAGGGTCGACCATTTCCCCGAGTCGAATCTTCGCCAACGCAGAGTACGCGCATATCCACTTCCGCCTCAAATGTATGGTCGCTTATCGCGAGGAAATACAGGACTATACTTGTCCTCTATCCAATTTTCTGCTGCTTCCGCCAGACAGTCACGTCTGTTCAATATCGGAATAGGTGGTGTGTCCAAAAGTCCCCATATAGCGGCAAGTGTCAAGGCCGACACATCACGGCGGCACCGTTATCATCGGTAGAACACTACCCTGCCCTCAGGTCTTCACATACCTGCCACAGACAGCGACAACTGCACAGGCTCCGCAGCCTTGAACGATTATCGGCGGCACGCCCTGAACAGGAAAAAACCATCTTGGCGAAGCCGCAGCCATCCCATAAACTGAAGGGAGCATAGTTCGGTTATACTATGAGATATGACTGAATCATTTCTGTAGCTTTCGCACCGCGTTTCCTCGAAACGAAAGCCGGGACGTGTAGCCGCATAACTGGATTGGGTCCGGGAAAGACGCACTTTGTCCGACAGGGAACGCTTATCAGGGATAATCTGCCTTAGCCCCTCGTGGCTGGACCATATGACTGCCGCCCGGCACACAGGCGGATCGGGAATGTGAGGCATCTCGCGGCTGCGTTTTCAGCCGGTATTTATTTTGCTTTCTGGTTTTGAAGGATAACGAAATGGTTGACATCACGGCTGCCTCGCTTCTCGCGTCCAGCCTCCGCCAAGCGACCTCGACGGCCTCTCACGTCGCCTACCGCAGCGCGCGCCCCGCGCATGCGGCAGCGACTGGCGTCAATATAAGCTCCAGCGGCATTGATGGTTCGTCCTCGTCCATAAAGTTCGACGCCAGCGGCCAGATTGTGCCGACCGGCACGAAGAACAAGAAGGAATCCGCGACCGCCAGCGCCGTTGATCTCTTCGCCTGATCGATCGCCGCCGGCCGGCCTATTCGCTGCCAGCATGTCTTTGTCGTATGACCGGCCTGCTGGCAGATGAAATTCGTCCGGCTTTGTTCTTCCCGATCGATCCACAGCGTCCCGTCTGACGACATGGCTACTCCAATCCTGTCTTCGCGGACATCTAGCGATAAGATCCGTTCAGAGACGATGACCTCGAGACAGCGGGGAAATACTCCCCGTCAGGATTAAAGACACGTGCCTTTCAGCCGACCTTCCCGCGTAAGACACCGTGTCACGCTTTCAGTCCTCGTATGTCTGTCCTGCTCCACCCTTCCGTCCGCCATGGCGGCAAATCCACATGCGGCGGCCCACCGCCACACCGGACGCAACGCCGCCTCGTCTTCCAGCCCCCCCCCGGCACCTGCATCTCCAGCCGCGAAGCCGACGCCCGATCCGTCGCAGGATGTCGAACTGCCCGATTCGATCCTGCTCAAGGGCTTGCCCTCCTCCTGGCGGGCAACGCTCATGGACCCGCCGCAGGCGCCAGCCACGACACCTCCCACCGGACCAGCCACCGCGAAGAGCGGCACGAAAGAGGCGTCACGCGTATCCTCATCGAAGACGCCCGCGACAGCCGGTGCCGGGGCTCCCCCACAAAGCGTTGCGTCCACCAGCCGCATTCTGCTTCCGGTGCCGTCGCGCATGGGCATCGCGGCCTTTCAGAGCGGCGACAGATTCATTATTGTCGTCGACAATGCGGAGCCGATGGATACCAGCGCCCTGCGCGGTGACGGCCTCTTCTCGACATTGTCCGTCAAGACCTTCCCGGACGCGACCTTGATCCAGGTCCGCCTCCCGGATACGCGACGTCTCTACCTTTCCCAGCAAGCGGAAGGGTGGGTGCTGGGCGACAAGCCGCCTCCAGGCGACCATTACGACGACAGGCGCGTGATCAATCCGCAATATACCGACAGCGGCATCCTGTATCCGATGCGCCGATCCGGTCGCGTCCTTTCGATCGCGGATCCCGCGTCCGGAGATCGGCTGCTGGTCGGCACGTCGATCCTGGACGATGGCGGTATTCTCTCCCTGCGAAACGGCGACGGCTATGACGTATGGCCGACGTCCGAAGGCGTCGTGATCGCGGCCCACTCGCCGCGCATTGACCTGAAACCTGTCCCCAGCGGCATCCTCCTGACCCAGGACGGCAAGGGCTTTCTGGATAACGGCGAAGCCGCCTATGCCAACGATGTCGATCTGAAATGGCTGGGGCTGCAGAATCTTCCCCTGGACGCCCTGACCCGACGCTATCACGCCGCTCTTCTCGCCGCCGCGGATTCGGATCCTTTCCATCGGTTCACGCAGCGGCTGAAGGCGGCGAAAGCCGCCTTCAGCCTCGGTGCCTTCGTCGAGACCCGCGGCATCCTCACCGTCGCCCTCCAGGACGACCCGGAAGAAGCCGCCCTGCCCGACGTCCGGTTCCTTCTGGGCGCCGCCGAGTTGCTGTGCGGCGACATGGACGGCGCCTCGATGCTCAATGGCCCCTGGCCTGCCAGCCAGAAGCGCGCAACCCAGCTATGGCAGGGGCTCTATCTGGCCGCCACCGGCGAGAATGATGCGGCGGCGGCCCAACTGCTGGCTCGCGATTTCGCGCGACTCAAATCCTATCCCGCCCCGGTTCGCGACGTACTCCTGCCGATAGCCTCCGAGGAAATCGCCCGTTACGGCACGCCGGACGATCTCGCGGCGCTGGACGACCTGCCCACCGGCCCTGCCTATCAACTCGCAACAGCATTCAGGCAGATGCGCTCCGGCAAGCGGGACCTGGCCTACGCCGCGTTCCAGAATCTGGCCGACAGTCGCGATCCCCAGGTCGCCGAAAAGGCGCTCGAACAGAAAACAGCGATCGAACTCGCCGATGGCCGCATCAAACCGGACGCGGCGGCCGAACTCTTCGAAACCATGATCCCAGACGCGCGACTGGCCGGCCGCGAGGCCAAGCTCCGCCTGATGCAGGCCGACGCCTATATGCAGACGCAGCGCTGGAGCGACGCACTCCAGGCCATAGACGCAGCCCGGCTGCACCCCGACACCTCGTCAAAGGACATGGTGGCGCCATTACTGTCCCAGGCCCTCACCGGCCTTGCCGATTCGATCCCCCCCGCATCGGACAAGAAAGGTCTTCTGCACAATACCGCGATGCTGAAGGTCCATCTGCCCGATCTGCCGCCAGGAGCACGGAAGGGCAACATTCTGGTCTCTTACGGCAGGATGCTTCTCGCCCTCGGCCTGCCGGATGATGCGGCCCAGGCGTTTTCCGATGCCATTCCCATGCTCACCGCCCCCGATCTGCGTGCGCTGGCAGGCGCGGCACTGGCGGAAACCGATATCGAAAGAAGGCTTCCCCAGGAGGCGGCGCAGGCTTTGACGATCACGGACGATCCTTCCCTTCCGGACGATATCAAGACCACCAGACAGGTGCTCACCGCCCGCATCGCGCTTGCAACTGGCGACCAGGCCAAGGCCCTGACCCTTCTCCGCAACAGCGCGAACACCTCCGCGCTCGACCTGACAGCCCGGGTGCATGAACAGAAAGGCGAATGGGCAGCCGCGGCCAGCGACGTCCGCAAGATGGCAGCAGACCTGCTCCCCCCAACCGGCCCCCTGACCGATAGCCAGCAGATCCTGGCCCTCCGCCTGGCCTCGGATGCCTCGCAGGCGGCCGATCAAACCTTGTTGGGCTGGGTGGCCGACCGCGTCGGAGACCGGATGCCGGACGGGGATCGTGGACGCATGTTCAAGCTGATGACCAAGTCGCCGGACGGAGGCGCAGACACGTCGCCTGCGGCGGCTCCCCTCTAACCGGACTAAAAAACTGCCCTCTTGCCATAAAGGCACACTATTCAGACGCCAATACGCACTATATACGAAAAGCACACGCTCAGGATCTGGGCCGGAACGAAAACCAGGGGAATTGACAGCGTATGCTGGAAGCCTTGTCATCCCAAATGTCACAGGCTCATAGCGGCACCGATGTGCTGGACCTGGCCGGGCGCCGCCTGCAATGGCTGCAAAACCGCGAATCCGTGTTGGCTGGCAATGTCGCCAACGCGAATACGCCGGGCTATGCGCCCAAGGACATCGCATCGTTTCAGGGTGTGCTGCAAAACCAGATGGCCATGACGCTGGCACAGACCGCTCCGGGCCATCTGGCCGGACGCAGCACCGTCGGCAGCGCAACGCGAACAGGCACCAGCACCTCCATCGACGGAAATCAGGTCAACATCGAAGGCGAACTTGAAAAGATCGCGGACACCAACGACCAGCAACGTCTCGCGACGAACGCCTACAGCGTCTATATGTCGATGTACTCGATAGCCCTCGGCTCCTCATCCTCCTGATCGCACGAGGTCTATCATGGATTTCTCCGATACAATGGGCATCTCTGCCTCCGGCATGCGTGCCCAGGCAAAGCGCCTTCAGATCGCGGCCGAAAACCTGGCCAACCAGGAAACCACCGGCACGACAGCCGGCGCAGACCCTTATCGGCGTAAGACGATTACGTTCAAGGAAACCCTGAATCGCACCTCCGGCGTTTCCGGTGTGGACATCAAGGAAATCGGACAGGACCAGACGCCGTTCGAGACAAAATACGATCCGTCCCATCCCGCAGCCGATGCCAACGGCCTGGTCAAGATGCCGAACGTAAGCGCGATGGTCGAAATCCTGGACACGCATGAAGCGCAACGTTCGTACGAGGCCAACCTCAACACCATGCAGATCACGCGGTCCATGCTGACACGCACGATCAACCTGATGAAATAAGGACAAGCCGGACGGCGCGATTCGGCAGGGTCACAGACCGCAGACGCGCGCCTCTCCTGTTGCCGTTGCACGAGCAATTCGTTACTCTTGGCAAGCATGGTCCGTCGCCGTTTCCGCCTGCCGGGCTTGCTGGTCAACTGATCGGACGGACACCGGCCTGAGGGCGCTCCGCCCGGTTCCTTCTGGAGAGCGACATTGGACAATACCACCTATATTGCCCTGTCCCGCGTCGATACATTGACGCGCGCTCTCGATGTAACGGCCAACAACCTCGCCAATGCCAACACGGACGGCTTCAAGGCGAGCAGGCAATTGTTTTCCGAATATCTCGTCAAACAGAAAGGGCCGAACACCCTGCCGGGAGACAAGCAGGAATCCTATACGCAGGATCAGGCAACCTATCGCGACCAGCTTCAAGGCCCGTTGAGGGCCACCGGCAACCTGACCGATTTCGCCATCAACGGCGAAGGCTACTTTACCGTCCGCACCACCCAGGGAATTAGGCTGACGCGCAATGGCCAGTTCCACCGCCGCATGGATGGTACGATCGTCGACGGATCGGGAAATCCCGTTCTGGACAATGCCGGCCGGAATCTGGTCCTGCAGAACGAAGAAGACCTGCTCTCTGTCGCGACCGATGGCAGCATCTCGACCCAGACCGGCGTCGTCGGAACAATCGGTCTGGTAACGGTCGACAATCCCCAGACATTAATGCCCGAAGGTCATTTTCTTCTTCGACCAACCACCCAGACCCATACCGTCGCCCGTCCGGAGATCCGGCAGGCCATGCTGGAATCGAGCAACGTCAACGCGGTCTCGGAAGCGACCAGAATGGTCGAGATCCAGCGGGATTATGATCTGACATTCCAGCTCATACAGACCGAATCGACCCGCAACATGAACGCGATCGACAAGATCACCGCCGAGCCGTCGGTCTGAGACAGACCGTTTTGAAGAAAGACCGTTCGGCGATAGCGGGCGGCGCTGCGCGTAACCTTTTAGAAACCATTAACGGATAGCAAAATCCATAACATAGTCTCGGGGTCCGCCATATTTCGGCGGCGAACGCGAATGTTCCGCGGACAGGTGGCTAGGTACAGGGAATTTTACAACGATGGATCTGTTATCCTCTCTCTCGGTAGCCACCAGCGGCCTGAATGCGATCGAATATCAATATTCCGTCACATCCCAGAATGTCGCCAACCAGAGCACCGCAGGCTATGTGAGCGAGACGGCCACCGTCACGAGCGCCGTCACCGCCGGCGTCGGAAATGGCGTCCGTATCGGCGCGACGCAACTGCATATCAATCAGGCGCTGCAATCCGCCCTGTATGCGCAGAATGCCCAGGTCGCATCCTACACCGCGATGGACAATTCACTCACCGCGCTTTCGGCGGTCCAGGGCACGACGGCAGCGAATTCGACAAACACCACCCCTGCCGGCACCACCAATACGCTGACCGATCAACTGGGCAACGTGCAGGCCGAGCTGACATCGCTGATTTCCACGCCCTTGCAAAGCGTAGCGCAGACACAGGTGATTACGGGCGCGCAGTCCCTGACCAATACGATCCATACGCTGTCATCGACCTATGCGACCCAGCGCCAGAATGCGCAGGACAGTGTCGCCTCGACGGTCCCGGCCATCAATTCCGACCTGACGCAGATCGGCGTTCTTTCGCAACAGATCGTGAAGTTCAAGTCGCTCGGCTCCGATACGGCCGATCTCGAGAATCAGCGCCTGGGGGTCATGACCGACCTGTCGTCGAAGCTGTCGGTCACATTTTCCCAGTCATCGAACGGCGACATGATCGTCCGGACCGAGGACGGCACGAAACTGCCGACCCGTCCCGACCAGATCGGACTCAGCGACAGTTCACAGAAGCTGCCTTCCACGACCTGGCCGCTCAGCACCAGCGACGTGACCGTTACATCAGCTATGTCCTACACGGGTGGCAGCACCTCGGCGATCCCCGGCATCATGCTGACCGGCACCGACATCACCTCGCATCTGACCGGCGGCACGCTCGGTGCAAACATTACCCTGCGCGACGAGACCTACCCGAAGGCGCAGGCGCAGTTGGATTCGTTCTCCTATACATTGATCAACCGCTTCAATAACGCGGGCCTCTCGCTGTTCACGAACGGCACCGATGCCACGGGCACGACGGTGCCCCAATCGTCCAACACGACGCAAACGACACCGGCCGGCATCGTCGGCCTGTCCTCCGCGATCAGCGTCAGCACCATGTATGTCAATACACCGTCTCTGCTGACGACAACGACGACCACAACCGACAACGCAGGCAACAAGACGACGACGGCCGCCACCAATACGACCACCGGCACGACAACGGCCGGCGATTCGACCATCATTCAGCAGATTCTCAGCCAGGCATTCGGCACCAGCGCCGCCAATGTCAGCGACCAGACCAGTTCCGGCGGCCCTGATCTCGCGGCCCCGACAAACAATCTGGGCGTGAACGGAAATATCTCGACCGGCTATACCGGCGCCCAAGGGCTGCTTCAGTTGGCCACGGCGCTCACGTCGGACCAGGGCGCGACCATCGCGGCGACCAGCAGCAACCTGGCGGCCAGCACATCGGTCCAGACCGTCCTGCAGGCAAAAGTCGCGGATGTCTCCGGCGTCAACGTCAATGACGAACTGGCCAAGGTCGTGGCCTTGCAGAACGCCTACACTGCCAACGCCAAGATCGTATCCGCAGTCCAGACAATGTTTACCGCGTTTCTGAACGCCATCAACTAATACAAGATCGGGATAGAAAACTGATGAGTTCGGCAATCAATCAATATGGCGGCGGCGCGCCCTCACTGATTCTTTCCGCCGGCATCAAGGCTATGTCCCTCCAACAGGAAACCCTCACCTGGCAGGCCAGCAACGGCACCATTGCTCCGACCTTCGCCGGCCTCGGTTCCACACGATCGACAGCGATCAGCCTCACGCCGAAAATCACCCAGATCAAGGCATGGCAATCCAATATCACGAATGCGCAGACCGACCTGACCGTCACGGCCAGCGCCCTGGCCCAGCTTGTCTCACAAGCCCAGGCCATGGCGACAAGCCTGCTCAGTGTTTCCGGCACAACCGAGACCAGCGCGGTATCGGCCGTGGCCGAACAGGCCACAAGTTCCCTCTCCGCCCTCAAGAGCGTCCTCAATACGACCAGCGGTTCGACTTATATCTTTTCCGGAACCGATACCAACACGCCGACGATCGCCGGCTCGGAGCCGCTCGCGAACAGCAAGCTCGCAACGACGATTTCTGGCATCATGAACGCGCTCTCCACCGATGGCGCGACATCGGCGCTGCAACAGGCCACGACGGCCGCCGGAACGAACGATGCGTCTTCCAGCGATCCGCTCTCTGTCTTTGCCTCGTCCATTTCGGTTTCAGCCAATTCGGCCAAGGACCAGCAGCGTGTCACGGTGACGAACAACGACTCGACGACAAATGTCGGTATCGTCGCGACACAAAGCTCGACGACCTCCGCAGCGTCCTCGACATCGACGGGATCGCCGATCCGCGACCTGATGCGCGACATGATGATGACCTCGGCCATGGGTGGCATGTCATCATCGACAAGCGGCTTTTCAGACATGGCGAAGCAGCTTTATTCGTCACTGCAAACCACCATCAGCCAACTCACCGAACTGGAAGCGTCGGTCGGCACCACCCAGAATAACCTGACGGCACAATCGAGCCTGCTGACCAATGTCCAGTCGACGCTGGAAGATCAGCTTGACGATTCCATGGGTGTCGATCCCGCTGTCGTCGCCACCCAGGTCGCATCCGTCAAATTGCAGCTTGAAGTCTCCTACAAGCTGGTTGCCGATATGAAGGGCATGACGCTGGCAGATTATATCTAGTCTTCGCAGGCTTTAGCCTTTCCGCACACGATCCAGCGACCAGCAAAACGCACCCTGATATCCGCACGTTTCCTCTCCAGACGATAGCGTGCCGATATCAGGCCCAACCTTCTTGCTTCGATGCCGGCTTTGTCAGCGCTGTTCGGCGCTGTCCGGCCATCAGCTGTTTTCATCGCTCTGAAGCGCATCCTTCCATCTTCCGTCAGAACATGCAGCCGTCAGGCCGATTTCCCGAAAAATCGCGCACCTCCGTCGCTATTTTTCTTCTCCCAAGAGCATAAGGGGTGCACGTCATTGTCCCAGACAGTCGGGTCTTCTGCGGAACAGGCGCTTCATCCCGAAGACAGTGCCGAGGCATTGCAGCTTGCCGGACGCCTGCACGAGGCCGCAGCAGCCTATCAAATCCGGCTGGCATCCACCCCGAACGATCCCAGAACCCTGAGCAATTACGGCGGACTGTTAAACGCAAGCAGCCGTTTTGACGACGCATACATAGTCCTCACCCGGTCGATTGCGCTCGACCCGACCCAACCCGATGCATGGTCCAACCTGGGCAACACCTTGCTGCACCTGGCACGCTACGATGACGCGATCGCGGCATACAGAAACTGCCTGCAACGCAATCCGGCGCACGCCCTGGCCCTGAGCAATCTCGGCTTGCTCCTCGACCATCGCGGCGCACATGAACTGGCCCAGAAATTTCATCAGGTCGCCATACAGCTTTCACCCGACAACGTGCATACACGCACCAACTATGCCATCTCACTACTGGCGCAGGGCGATTATGTCGCCGGTTTTCGAGAATATGAGTGGCGTTGGACAACGCACAGTTCGCGCAGCTACGGCATGACGGTACCACAATGGAAAGGCGAGGATTTCCCAGGCCGTACCCTCATGATCCATACCGAGGGCGGCTTTGGCGACATGATCCAGTTCTCCCGCTTCATTCCCTTGGCCGCCCAGCGGGGCGGCCATGTCATCGTCCGGGCACGGAAGGAATTGCTGACCCTGCTGCGGCAATCTTTTCCCGAACAGCAGTTTTTTTCCGAAGACGACGTTGTGCCCCCGCACGATCTCCAATGCCCTGTGCTGAGCCTGCCCTTCGCACTGAGCACGACCCTGGCGACCATCCCCGGCGCCGGCGGCTTTCTTCACGCAGATGCGCAAAAGACATCCTTTTGGCACCAGATGTTTCATCAGGACGACGCGGCAAACGGGGCACGTCCCGATCCCCTCCGCGTCGGTCTGGTATGGGCAGGCGCTCCGCATCCCGAGATCCAGGCGGCCGAACTGGCCGACCGGCGACGTTCGACCGACCTTGCAACCTTCGCGCCTCTAGCCCGGACAGATGCGAATATTCTATTCTACAGCCTGCAAATCGGCGAAAAATCCTGGCAGGCCCGAACCCCGCCTACCGGCATGCATCTGGTCGATCATACCCCCCTGTTGCACGATTTCAGCGACACTGCCGCGCTGGTCAATGCGCTCGACCTGGTAATCGCCGTTGACACATCAACCGCGCATGTCGCGGCCGGACTGGGCAAGCCGGTCTGGATGCTGTCCCGCTACGACCAATGCTGGCGCTGGCTTTCCGGCCGCACCGATTCCCCATGGTATGACAGCCTGCGCATCTATCAGCAGGCCGTGCCTCTCGACTGGTCGGACCCGATCCGCCACATCGTCGCTGACCTTCAGCTCCTTGCGGCACCTCATCGCCGCCCGCCAGCCTGAACTGAACCGTCACGCGTACGATCACCGCACCGCCTCCGGTCGCGTCACCCGTCGCATCAGGCGACGGACATTTCCCCAAAAACAATACGGCGCAGTGGCCATAAGCCACTGCGCCGTATTCCGCTTGATGGGATCATCCCGGCAGGCACGATCCCGAAGAGGCTATAGAGATCAGAAATCGCTACCGATCGTGGCCATCGCCGCGAAAGGCGACGCGATCGAGTAGCTCGGATAACTGGCCCCGATCTTCCTGCCGTTCACACCGACGGTCGCCACCGCATTGCCCTGCGGCGAGGTGACATAACCGAGATAGCGGTTGTCGGAGATATTCTGCAGGTTCAGGCGGATCTCCGGGTTCTGGAAGAAACCGAGCTTCGGCAAACGATACCCGACATGGATGTTCATGCGAACATAACCAGGGATGCTCTGGTCATTCATGAACGTCGAATACTGCCGCGCCACATATTTCAGGTTGAACCCGGCGAACGCATGGCCATCATCGTAATCGAGGCCGAAACCAACCTGGTATTGCGGTGCCTGCGGCGCGATCTTGCCCTTGGTCCGCAGATAGTCGCCACCGGCGGGCATGTTGCTGTCGGTCACGGCATGCAGATACTCGAACGAGGCATACGGTCGCAGATGATAGCGCAGCGGCGCCGTTCCCACCTCAACGTCGATACCGTCGGCATGCGAACTACCGGCATTGATGTTGGTCGTAGTCACCTGGTCCGGCAGCAATTGGGTATAAAGGCGACCGGTGAAGGCATAATGGAAATAAGTCACCGCCGCCGAGATCAGGCTATCCTGATAACGCCAACCAGCTTCCTCGGAAATCGAGATTTCAGGCGCCTGCTTGGGGTTGGGCACCGTGCTGTAGCCGTGCGTCTTCGTGTTGTATGTACCAGAATCATAAAGCGAATAGTTCTGCGGCATACGGAAATTGGTCGAAACCGAGGCGAAGACCTGGTTGTGCGCGTCGATCTTGTAGCGGATCGCACCGGTCGGCAGCGCCACCCGGTAATTGGTGGTGACATATTTCTGCGATGGCATCGGCAGATAGTTGCTGCCACTGCGATCGACGATGGCATATTTCAGCCCGGCATCGATCGTCAGGCGGTTATTCAGAAGCGAGAGCTGATCACCGATAAATGGCGTATGAACCCGGGTCTGCGTGAACGAATCACGATACTGGAGGGTCTCGCCGCGATACGGACCGCTGGTGATGACCAGGTTGCCGGTATCGTCCGCCGAATTCAACGGCGCGCCATCCTCGCCGACCCGGCTGTAGGGCGACGTCTGGGTCTGCTTGGAATATTCGACCCAGTAACCGATCATCAGCCGGTTGACGCCGGTGGTGAGGGTGACCTTGGCCGTGTTGCCCGGACGATAGGTCTGGGTCAGGCTGGTGTAGTAGAACGGATAGGTTCCCGACGTCACGCCATCGACCGACCCGGTCACCGTCTGACCGACCACCGACATCTTGTTGGCGCTACAGGCATTGCCGTCGAGGCAATAGGTCGACAAGCCGCCACCGCCGCCGCCATACCCGTACCAGAAATACGGCGTATCGGTCAGCACCACGCCATGGCCCAGGTTGAACGTCGAAGGCATCGAGGAATAGATGTTCGTAAACGGGTTCGGATGCAGCTTGTAGTAGTTGCTGTTGTAGCTCTTCGTCCCGTTCGGCGAGACCGTATAGGGGATGGCACTGTAGTTCGCCGGCGGGTTCAGCGGGTTCACGCCCTTGTCGCCATACTGCTTATACTGGTCCCAGGAAGACAGCGAGACAGCCCGGTAGGCATTGTTTTCCATACCGTTGCCGACCACGGCCCACGACCAGCGGTTGCCGTCGCCCCAGTCGGAGACGAGCTTCATTTCGCCGTGCTTCTTGTCCTCGACACCGGGGCCGCGCCAATGGTCCTGACGCGCCTGCGAGTATGAGAAATAGGCCCGCAGGTTGGTATTGCCCAGATAACCGGTATCGAAGCGCAGGAAGCCGCGCGTGCCATTGAACGAGCCGTAGCTCATATTGACATGGCCACCCATCTTCGCCTTCGGGTCGATCATGTACATATCGACCGTGCCGCCCGTGGCACTCAGATGCGGACTGTCGAGATCCGCCGAACCCTGGGCCACGCGGATCGTCTTCAGATTTTCCGTGTCGACGATTTCCTGCGGGTAAACGGCGAAGTTCCCGATATCATTGATCGGGAAACCTTCAAGCGTGAAGCCCATCTGGCTTTCGGTCAGGCCGCGTACCGACATGTTTCCGCCCGTCATTCCCATCGGGTCGGTGTCGGAGGTATTGACGCCGGGCAGCAGCGCGATCAGCTGCATCGGGTTTTCCGCCGGATTCTGCTTGGCGATCCAGTCGCGGGTAACGGCCGAGATGGATTTCGGCGCATCTTCCTTACCCATCAGGCCGCCACCGAACGCGCGACCGGTCACACCGTCGCCCAGGGTCCGGACGCCGCGTACCTCGATGCGTTCCTGATCGGTCGGCTCGGTCGCCCCCAGCATCGTCGCGCGTGCGTCGGCCACCTTCTCGGCGGGACGTGCCTCTCTGGTCGCGGGCGCCTTGGCAACCGGCTTGGATGCCGACGGCGCAACGTCCTGCGCGAACGCCGCTCCCCCCATCGACGAAAGCACAGTCGAAGACACCAGAGCGAGCATCGTCGACCTGATATAGTTTGTCATACAATCTCCATTGATGAAAGATGACCCCCCGAGGTCATTTTTCCGGGAACCTGACCGATTGGTCTGGTTTTGTATAGAGAGCAGCAGAAATTTCATTAATTATTCAAACTCATTTTTAAAAACGAATGAAAAATCCGTTGCGCGTGACAAAGTTGCAACAAACGTCTCCTTGCCCGGCCCCCTGTCGCCCCGCACGATGTATTGCCGTTTTCCCGACATGCTTCCCAGGTCCTCATTGCCGCGGCAATCGCAAACATCCGTTTATTTAATTGTTTTTATTGCCGTTTTAACTCGGGCAAATCAGCCTGATGAAGCAGGTGCTCCATCCTGCCCCGCCCTGCCACCGATGCTCCGGTCGTCGCACGATATACTCCGACGTCGAAGCTCACTGCGGCCAACATCACACACATAATTCCGGTAAAGAAACAATAATCCCTCCCCCCGGGTTCTGCCTCATGCGACTGCCGCCGATTCGATTGCCACCAACGGCTTCGGCGCCGACAGGACAGGACAGGTCGGGGCGCGTTGTGTACGTCCTGTCGATGCAAAGGGAGGGGAAGCAAACCACCCGGCCGTTTAGCGGCCCGCCGAAATCCGGCGCTTCAGAAGATATCCTGCCCCTTCCTGCCCTGCGGCGGCCGGTGGCAACCGCGGCACAACCGAACAGGGCCAGCCGTGCCATGCTCGCGACGACGCGCCAGATGGCAACCCTCACAGAAATCATGAAATGTCGACAATGCCAGGGCCGCCTGATCCGGCCGCGTCCGGTGACAACCGATGCATGTCCGGTCGGGGGCGGAAGCCAGCGCGGGCTCCAGCACGTCATGATGGCACTGCACACAATTATAGGCCGCGTGGTCGCGATGCATGAACACGACCGGGATCGGCATCGCGTGGCTGATGCTCGACCCACACCACCATGCCACGCCGCCCCCGAGGCCAAGAATCGCGGCCAGTACCCAGACAGGGAGCCACTCCTTCATGGCGCCAGCCACTGGCTGAGACGCACGCCATAGAGAACGCAGACACCCAGCGAGACACCGCCAACCACCATTGCCAGCCGAACGGCGACAGGCGCGGTATGACGGCGCCGATGCCCGGCAGGCCGGGGCAACCTGCCATAGCGGCCCACCCACGGCAGGGCGGCGCAGCAGGCGGCGATCACCGACAGCGCGATCATCTGCTCCCTTGCCCGCACATGCAGGCGAGCCCCCGTGATATGAAAGCTGGCCGTGCCGAGCAGGACGACTGCCATCAGCCCATGCGCCTGACGAAAGCGTGCCGCTTTCCGCCAGATCCGACCGCGCAGGGCATGAAAGGACGGACCGATGGCCAAAGCGGCCAGCGGCAACCCCGCAAGGCCCGCCAGCATGTAGCCCGGACCACCCGGCAGAAGGTAGCGACCCGTCAATGGTTCGGCCCACAGCGACAGGCCGACATGCAGAACGATGAACCCACCCGCGACGCACCCAAGCAGGCGATGCGCAACGGTAAAAAACTTGCCGTCATTGAAAGGAAACCGCAGCGGGCGCCCCGTCAGGAAAAACAGGAAGGCCACCAACACATAGGCGATGAAGCCGCAGGCCATCGCACCATCCCATGACGGAGCATTGGCAGGCAGATCCGCGCCGATGAAGAAGACCGAGGCCAACAGCCCGCACAACACCAGAAACGGCAGAAGAATGATCACGCGCCCCTCCGCGCCGGCACGATACGGCCTCGGCGTGCCGGTCGCCCTCCGGCGGCATCGGCTCCCATCCGTCAGGCCGCGAATAAGAATGACATCGAAACAATAGAACGAACAGGCCGCGATGCCGACGATATCGGATCGAGGCCGCAAATTTTATCACCACATTAGATCGTTGATTAAAATAAATACCGCATTATGATGCGTCGGACTTCGAGGGCCGACCTGTTTGTCGCATATCGACCGTACATGATGGTTTTTAACCCGCCGGAATTCCCGTAATGAGTTTTATTGACACGATCCAACCGTTATATGCGCTGTCCGGTCTGGGCGTCGGGTTTCTGGTGGGTCTGACCGGCGTCGGCGGCGGATCTCTGATGACGCCGCTCCTGATCCTGCTGTTCGGCGTACATCCCCAGACGGCGGTGGGCACCGACCTGCTTTACGCCGCGATCACCAAGGCGGTCGGCACGGGCGTGCATGGTTTCTCCGGCGGGGTGGACTGGAAAGTGGTCCGCCGCCTGGCCAGCGGCAGCATACCCGCCTCCGCCCTGGCCCTCATCGTGCTGCACACCATGGGTGCGCCGTCCCTGATCACCACCCACCTCATTACCCGCAGCCTGGGCGTCGCCCTGCTGCTGACGGCTCCCTGCATTCTGTTTCGCGCCGCCATCATGCAACGTCTGGCCGGTTTCTCCGCCAGCCTGTCCGACCGCCGGACCCATATCCTGACCATCGCCGTCGGGGCACTGCTCGGCCTTCTGGTCTCACTGTCATCGGTCGGCGCGGGCGCCATCGGCGTCACGGTCCTGCTGGTCCTGTATCCCAGACTGTCGACGGCGCGGATCGTCGCGGCCGATATCGCGCATGCGGTGCCGCTGACCCTGGTTGCCGGTCTGGGCCACTGGCTCCTTGGCTCGGTCAATGGCGGCATGCTGCTGTCCCTGCTGGTCGGCTCGATCCCGGGCATCATTCTGGGCAGCCTCTTCGTCGGCATGGTCCGCGAAAGCATCCAGCGCACGGTTCTGGCCACCGTGCTCACGATCGTCGGCATCCGCATGATCTAACGACCTTCCTGGCAACGCATATTTCCCAACAGGGCACATTGCCAAACGGGTCCTGACGGGCCGCCCGAACGCCCCCGGAGTCGGCACGATTACAAAACCGGTCCTTCGTCATCATCGTCGGGTTCAAACGGTCCCTCGTCCGGCACCTCGCCAGGGATCGGCTCATCCGGATCATACGGTCCAGGTGAGGGCGTCGGCATCGGCCGCCGTGGCCCGGAATGGTCATGTTCACGTATGGACATCGTAACCCTCCCACCGTTACGGCCATTCAACCGCATTCAGCCGCGCGGGTTTCCAGCGCGGGTCCAGGACAGATTCCTCCCTCCAGGATCCCGCGCATTTGTGAACACGACATGATTGCCCGGCCGATCGTATCAGGATTATCGTATGGGCATAACACATATGCCCAAAATGCAGAGGCCAAGAGTGACGAAAACAAGATCACTCGACAATCATCACGCTTCAGTGAGCATTCACCACGCGGATCGCGTCTATAGCATGCTGAGGGACGAATCCGCGTCCGGCCGCTCGGCGCTCGCGGCCTCCTGGTCACGCTCGCTGCGTCATTACGGCCTGAGTCCGAATCATAACGCTCCCCCCCACCGTCTGGATGCCCCAGGCTATCGCGAGGCACGCGAACGCAGCGCGCTGCTCCTGCATGCGGCCCAGCCGGTTCTCGACCGGCTGACCTCGGCGGTCCGGCGCGGCGGCTTCTGCATGCTGCTCAGCGACGCGCGCGGCATCGCGCTGGAACAGAGATGCCTGGCCGCCGACGAAGAGATATTCAGTTCCTGGGGCCTCAATCTCGGCGCCGTATGGGACGAAGCCCATGAAGGCACCAACGGCATCGGTACCTGCCTCGCCGAAGACCGGGTGCTGACGATCCATCGCGACCAGCATTTCTTCTCCCGTAACGCCGGGCTCAGTTGCACCATGGCGCCGATCCACGATCCCTCGGGCAGTCCGATCGGCGGGATCGACATTTCCTCATGCCGCGAAGACTGCGACACGGCGACACTCTCCTTTCTGGCCCTGGTGGTCGAAGACGCCGCCCGCCGCATCGAAACCAGGCTGTTCGGCGAGGCTTTCGCCGACCACCGCATCATCTCGCTGGGCAACGAGGCACAGGCCCTGCTGGCGGTCGATGAAAACGAGGTGATCGTCGGCACCAACAAGGCCGCCCGCGCCCTGTTCGGCCTCCGCCCCGACAAACCCATGACGCTCCCTGACCTGCTGTCGGATACCGGCCACGAAGATCCCGCACGCGCCGCCCACGCCGCCCTGCAACGGGTGCTGAAACGCTGCAACGGGAACATCTCGGCGGCAGCGCGGGAACTGGGCGTCAGCCGTGCCACGCTGCATCGCCGGCTGAAACGTCACGAAGCCCACTGAGGCCCCGCCACTGTCGCGGAACTGCGACAGATCAGGTGTCATACCCATCCCCGCCGGCTGACAAATCCAGTCCCCATCGCCACTCTTTCGAATGTCGACCGCGCTCCATCCGCGGCGACCAAGAAGGAGAATGACCATGGACTCGCTGGAAAGCCATCGAATCGACATGTCGTCACCGTTCAAGGCGCAGTACGACAATTTCATCGGCGGCCGTTGGGTGCCCCCTTTCGACGGGGAATATTTCGACGATCCGTCACCGGTCGACGGGCGCATCCTGTGCAAGGTCGCCCGTTCCAAGGCCGAGGATGTCGAGCGGGCACTCGACGCCGCCCACGCCGCGCGCGAAGCGTGGGGCGAGACCAGCGCGGCCCAGCGCGCACTGCTGCTCAACCGCATCGCCGACCGCATCGACGAGAATCTCGAACTGCTGGCCCGTGCCGAAAGCTGGGACAACGGCAAGCCGCTGCGTGAGACGCTCAACGCCGACCTCCCCCTCTGCGTCGACCATTTCCGCTATTTCGCCTCCTGCATCCGCGCACAGGAAGGTTCGCTGTCGGAAATCGACCACGATACCGTCGCCTATCATTTCCACGAACCGCTGGGCGTGGTCGGCCAGATCATCCCCTGGAACTTCCCCCTGCTGATGGCCGCCTGGAAACTGGCGCCGGCCCTGGCGGCGGGCAATTGCGTGGTGATGAAGCCAGCCGAACAGACCCCGGCCTCGATCATGGTCCTGGCCGAACTGATCGCCGACATCCTGCCGGCCGGCGTGCTCAACATCGTCAACGGCTTCGGACGGGAAGCCGGCACGGCGCTGGCCTCCAACAGCCGGATCGCCAAAATCGCCTTCACCGGATCGACCCCGACCGGCAAGATGATCGCCCACGCCGCCGCCGACAATCTGATTCCCGCCACGCTGGAACTGGGCGGCAAATCCCCCAACGTCTTCTTTTCCGACATCGCCGCCGAAGATGACGATTTTCTCGACAAGGCGATCGAAGGCTTCGTCCTGTTCGCCTTCAACCAGGGCGAGGTCTGCACCTGCCCGTCTCGCGCCCTGATCCACGAATCCATCTACGACCGTTTCATGGAACGCGCGCTACGCCGGGTCGCCGCGATCAGGCAGGGCAATCCGCTGGACCTGGCGACGATGGTCGGCGCCCAGGCATCGGTCGACCAGATGAACAAGATCCTGTCCTATATCGATATCGGACGGCAGGAAGGGGCCCAGTTGCTGACCGGCGGCAGCCGGGCCGACGTAGGCGAAGCGCTGTCAAACGGCTGTTACATCCAGCCCACCGTCTTCAGGGGCGACAACCGGATGCGGATCTTCCAGGAAGAGATCTTCG
Source organism: Gluconacetobacter sp. (assembly GCF_047721585.1). NCBI lineage: Bacteria > Pseudomonadati > Pseudomonadota > Alphaproteobacteria > Acetobacterales > Acetobacteraceae > Gluconacetobacter > Gluconacetobacter sp. The sequence continues at coordinate 4,186 of NZ_JBDNXE010000006.1, read as the reverse complement.
GCCCCGTCGTCTCCGTCACCACCTTCCGCGACGATGCCGAGGCGGTCAAACTGGCCAACGACACGCTGTTCGGCCTGGGTGCGGGCATCTGGACCCGCGACGGCACCCGCGCCTATCGCGTCGGGCGGGCCATCAAGGCGGGCCGCGTCTGGACCAACTGCTACCACGCCTACCCGGCCCACGCCGCTTTCGGCGGATACAAGCAATCGGGCATCGGGCGGGAAAACCACCGCATGATGCTCGACCATTACCAGCAGACCAAAAACCTGCTGGTCAGCTACGCCCCGAAGAAACTGGGGTTCTTCTGAGCGCCCGCCCCCAACGGGTCAGCCGGGTGCCGACAGGCACCCGGCCTGGATTACCCATCGGGTTCTCAGAACGTCACGCGCACGCCGCCAAACCCGCCGATCGGCGCGGCGGGGCTGTAGCTGCGCGGATTGGTCGCCCCCGGCGCCTGCGCCAGATAGACCGAACTGGTCGGCGAGAACGTGCCGAACGTGTAGTAATTCCGATCGGTAACATTCGAGATGCTGCCGAACAATTGCAGCGAGCGCGTCACCTGGACCGACGTATGCAGGTTCAGCACGAAGAACCCCGGCAGGCGCGGCGTCAGGTTGGCTTCGTCGCCAAACAGATACTGCCCGCCCTGCAAGAGAAAATCGCCACCGACGGTCCAGATCGGGGTAACACGCACATCCACCCCACCGGTCAGCTTGTCCAGCGGAATCCCCGGCAGACGGTTGCCCCGGCGCACGGTAATGTCGCCGTCATCATCGCCGGCCGGGTTGCTGCCCGCATCCTCGACGAAGCCGCTGCGATAGGTCGCATCGGTATGGGTATAGTTCAGCCAGGCCGACCAGCCATCCGCCTGCCAGGCCAGATGCACCTTGCCGCCCTGACGGCGGGTCGCGCCGATATTGGCGAAAAACGCACGGTTCAGCGTCTCGCTGTTGATGAACACGATGTCGTTGTCGGCATCGGTACGGAACAGCCCCAGATCGTAGCTCAGCCGCCCGGCGGTCCCGATCGTGAACCCGCCCCGCAGACCGGCCTCGAACGTATGCGCCCGCACCTGCTTCAGTTCGGGATCGCCGACGAAGAAATTGGCCAGGCTGCACGCATTCTCCGGCCCGGCGCACGAGAGTTCGGCCGGCGTCGGCGCACGGTTCGCCTCGGCATAGCCGCCATAGATCGTGGCCCAATGCGTCAGGCGATAGCTGATGCCGCCCCCCGGATTGACCGCCGAATAAGCATGGTGGCCGCTCAAATCCCCGCCATTCTGATCGGCCAGATTGATCTGCGCGAAATTGTAGCGCACCGAGCCGGTCAGCGAGAGGCGCGGTGTCAGATCGATCGTATCGGTCGCGAACACGCCGACATACGCATCATTCACCCGGACCCGTACCGGTACGGTCTCCCCCGGTTCGTCGATCACATAGCCAGGGCCATAATATTCCCGCGTCACCGGGGTCAGCCCCCCCAGCACGGCAGAGCCGGTGAACATCGTCTGCGCACCGTCGAAGCTGACGCCCGCGACTTCATGATTGCGCAGGCCGAACACCGAATGGTCCTCGGTCTCCTGCATCGACACGCCATAGCCGTTGGTGTTCGTCGTCTGAAGATCCAGTTCGGAATACGCCCCCCCATCCAGAAAGTCAGGAATCGTCGCCCCGCCCCGCGTGGTCGAAGGATCGCCATCGTCGGTGCACATCAGGCCCGATCCATCGTCGCACGGCGCATCGTTGGGCGCGTTGCCGTTGTTCACCCGCTGCTGGAAATAATCGTAATGCACCTGCCCCTGCACCGAGAGCGTGTCGGTAAAGCTGTGCCGGCCATTCACCGCGAACTGGATGAATTTGTTCGCCATCTGATTGGGCGCGGTGAACTGCGCCCTGGGGTCGGCGCGCAGCAGTTCCACCGGCGACGTTCCGGGGCCGTTCAATACCGAATTGGCCAGATCGAGGCTGCCATGCACCTCGGTCGCCTGCCCTTTCCAGCCAAGGTCGGCATACAGGCTCTGGATGTCCGTGCTTTGCAGGTCCCGCCAGCCATCCTCATGCACTTCCCGGCCGGCGACATACACCCCCCAGTTCCCCCGACGCGCGGCATAATCGCCCTGCGCCACGATCCGTCCGAACGACCCGCCCGAAAGATCGGCCTCGCCGCCGGCCGGGGTGTTGAAAGCATTCTTCATTCGCACATTCAGCGCCCCGCCCAGGGCATTCAGGCCGAAGACGGGGTTCGATCCCTCGACCGCCACCCGCTCGATCGCCAGATCCGGGATCAGGTCCCAGTTCACCGTATCGCCGAAGGCTTGGTTGAAACGCACACCATCGAGATACACCGCGATACCCTGCGACGTGCCCTGCAACGGCGATGCCTGAAATCCGTTCATGACGATGGTGGGCTGAAAGGGATTCCCTGCGGCCAGATTGAGGCTGACACCCGCCAGGCGGCTATCCAGCGCATGCAGCAGGTCAGCGGTACCGGTCAGTTGCAGGTCATGCGCGGTCACGATGGCGGTCGCCGCCGGCAGCCGGTCGCGGTCGATGCCCGAACCGGGCAAGGGCGAGGTACCGATCACGGTAATGTCTTCCGGCTGTACGCCGGCCGACACACCATCCGCGGCCGTCGCCGGCACCGTCTGCGCCAGCACCGCGCGGGCGGGCAGAAAGCACAATGCGGCGGACGCCAGATAGATGGCCCTCCGCCCGGTCATTTTTTCAAACATGCGTTTATTCTTCTCTTTTGATTGGCATGCCAAGCGGTTCATCAGACCGAACGGAACCAGGGAAGTCGATGGGACATTTTCCCGACCGCCGCAGAAACAACCCGTTCCGGACGGGATTTTTCTCGTCACGGCCCTTCGCCACGCGCCTGGGCCTGCTGGGGCGCCTGCTGCTCGCCCTCGCGGCAGCGGCCACGATCGGCTTTACGGCCGGTTCCGGCCTCGCCGCGTGGCAGGCAACCCGCTCGATCCGGGTGGAACTCGCCGCCGCCCTGGCGAATGCTCAAGCCGACATCGCCGCGACGCCGCCCCCGCCAGCCGCGTCCACCGCCTCCTGGCCGGCGGAATTGTGCGACAGTTTCGACGGCAACCGCCATATCCAGGCGCGGATAACCGATCAGGCCGGGCGGGTCCGGCACCGCTCCCGGCTGGCCACCGGTCCCCGCCCGCCCGCCTGGTTCCTGCGCGCCACCGCACCGGCCATGGCCCCGATAACGCTCTCCCCCACCGGCTTCCCAGCCGGATGGCAAGTACACCTGCAAGCCGATGCGACCAACGAAGCCGCCGAACGCTGGGAAGAATTCCGGGTACAGATCGCCACTATCACGCTGGTGGTCCTGCTGATCGCCGGATCATGCTGTGTCATCGTGGTGCGCGGCCTGCGTCCTCTTGCAACATTGTCCCAGGCCTATGCCCGCATCGCGGCAGGCGACGAAACGGTGAACCTCCCCGAAACCGGCCCGGCCGACATCGCCGGACAAGCCGCCTCCTTCAATCGCATGGCGCGCGCACTCCGCACCGCAACCGCGCAAAACCGCCATCTCCAGGACCAGCTCACCCGCGTCGCGGAGGAAGAACGCGCCGAAATCGCGCGCGACCTGCATGACGAAGTCGGCCCCCTGCTGTTCGGAATCACGACCTTCGCCGCCACCCTCGCCCGTTCCGCCACCGAAGGCCGCCACGACGCCATCCCCGCCCAGATCAGTGCGATACAGGACGCCACCCGTTCCATCCAGCGCACCCTGCGCGCCATCCTGAAGCGGCTGCACACCACACCCGGCGGCGGCCTGCCCGAAGCCCTCGACGGGATCGCCCTGTTCTGGAACACGATAGCACCAGACATCATTTTCACGGTCTCATGCGACCCGGCACTCGCCACGCTGGACGATGTAACCCGCGCGGCCCTGTTCCACGTCGCTCAGGAGGCTGTCTGCAACGCCGCACGCCACGGACACCCCTCCCACATCGCCCTGAAAGCCACGCGCAACGAAGGCCGGATCATCCTCTCGATCCATGACAACGGCACGACCGCCATCGGCACACCGGGCTTCGGCCTCGCCGGCATGCGCCGCCGCCTCGCGGACCTCGGCGGCCATCTCGTCATCACGCACGACCACGGCTGGACGGTCACCGCTACCCTTCCCGATCCCGACACCCACCCGGTGCCGGCCCCCGCCC